>CAIUQV010000656.1 GCA_903901375.1 uncultured Ignavibacteriota bacterium | reverse complement strand
TACCATTGCCATTTTCTTTACTGCAATACTTTTTCCTTCTACAATGAGAGAATAAAAATATATTCCGCTGGATAGTTTTGAGCCGTCGAATGTTTTCTCATACAAACCGGGTTTTAATGTTTCGTTTACGAGTGTTTGCACTTCACGGCCTGTGATGTCGTATATTACTATCCTTACATTACTTAACTTTGCAATCTCATATTTCAATTTTGAACTGCTGTTGAACGGGTTTGGGTAGTTTTGATAGAGTTTGTAATCCAACGGTGTGTTTACTATAGGGTCGTGTATTCCGATTGTTGTGTTGGATTCAAAATCGGTAAGAAATGAGTTGCCGGAAAAATACCGCATAAAAGTCATTGGAGCAATAATACTTATTTTATTATCTTTATCCATATCGAATAAATATGATTTGGTTGTTCCTCCCGAATCGATTTTAAAGTATGAACTTCTGTATAAATCATACACCCCGGTTCGTGAATAAGTCATAAAATGGTAGTAATCTACGAAAATTTTTCTTAAATCATATGGATACAAAATAACATATTTGTTGTTAATTATACCTGTATCGACAAACATATTCGGTCCTGCCCCTATACCCGCGCTATCCCAGAATACTGTAGTAAATTGATTTGCTCCCGGTGCTCCTGTATGTTTTACTGTGCCTATTGAACCCGATAAATGACCTATTCCACATACCGTGATTTCTTTATACCCGTCGTTGTCGTAATCCTTCGATGTTATAAACCCGGCGGATATTGGAGCATTGGGTATTATTGTCTTTACTTCCCAGCCGCCCTGCCAGCTTGGTCCGCCCCCTGTGGAATCGAGATAGTTTATATAGTTTGTTCCAAACTGATTATCACTTATTACTATTTCGTTTTTTGTGTCTCTGTCAAAATCTCCGTACTCGATATCAAATACCTGAAAGTGTGTATGAATCACATTATCAGCCCAGGGTATGAATGAAAACGGTCTTCCGCCTTCACTCGTATCCCTGCTAAAGTAACTAAATCCCATTATGCTGTAATTTCCACCATTAAACCCCCATAACCCTACAAAACCTCTGTGGTTTCGCATTGTATCAACGGGATATGTTGTCCTGAACCCTGTGGAATCAAGATAACATAGGTCAAACCAGTTGCCTAACCCTGTTGAAATATCTGAAGAATAATATTTATATTTACCCTCGCCACTGCATTCAATTACCCCATCTGTAAAATATTCGCGATAATCGTATGCCATTGCAAAGAATTCTTTCCTCCCGTTCTTATCAAAGTCATAAGCTCCCGGTAACAATACATACCCTCCTTCCACCATCAGTGTATCCCAGTCTATTCTGTACTGATTGTCACCATAACATTCAAACACTGTTATGTGTGATGGTTTATACTGTGGAAATGTATCGTTAATCGGATGAAATGTAAATACTGCTTCGTTCTTCCCGTCATTGTCTATATCTCCGAGTGCTACTGCATACTGAGGCTGACCGCTCCTGTAACTCTGCCATACCTGATTAAATGCAAAATCATATACAAATACCCGTCCATCGCTGAATACATCCCATTGTGGTACCCGGATGTTTGTCTGTGAGTCAGTATCGCTTCTGTTTATCTCTATTACGTTCATTATCCTGTTGCTCTTTCCTTTGTTGTACAACATTATCTCATCCTTTGGTCTTGGGAAGTATTCTGCGTTCTTCTGAATACTTCTTTCTATACTGTAGCAGTCCGGTTCTTTTATTCTTTTATACTCTATGAGTGTTCCGTTTCTCTGGTTTATATATATTACTATCTCTCCTTTTGATTTATTAAGCACAGCAGCATCCGGAAACTCATCTTCGTAGTTAAAGTTGCCAATGATAAGTGTATCACTTTTGTGTTTATCCATATAATCATTGTCAATCCTTCCCTGCTTCACCTTTATCCCTATTTCTTCCGGGCGAACCGTGGTCTGGCTAATACTATAGTTTGTAATAAACACTATTAATATTATTATTGTACCGATACCTGCCTTTAGTCTTTTCATACCTTTATATTTTGTTTAATTTTTTTGTAAAAGGTATTTATTCTCATATACATTATTTAATTTCAATAGATTTTAAATTTGGTACTTTAATATATAGTGGACGCCAATTTATCATTGGCGTCCTTTAAATTACATTTTTACTTTACTAACATCATTCTCTTCACTTCATAGAAATTCCCTGCCTGAATCTTATAGAAATACATTCCGCTGGAAAGATTACTGCCGTCGAAATCCACCTGATAAGCAGCGGGTGACTGTTTTGAGAAACTGTATTCCTTAATAACCTGTCCGACTGTATTATACACGCTGATTTTTACGTCGCTTGCTTCCGGAATGGTATAATAAATCACAGTTTTCGGATTAAATGGATTAGGATAGTTTGTCAGGAAATACTTTTCCGGTTTCACACTCATCAGATTTTCACCAGATTGTGGATTACCAGGAATACCGCCGTCTATCCAGTAGTTCACCTGATTTGAAGGAACAGAACTAAGATTTGTATTGTCAACAGTCTTTACGTGATAACTCAATCTTTGACCATTGATTGGTGTACCTTTCCCTGTGTAGACATTCTCGGTATTATCCGTGTATGTATTTGAAGTAGTTGTTGCTAACAGTGAAAACACTGCCTCACCAGGTCTTCTTTTATAAATAGCATAGTATTGGAAGTCGCGGACTTGCTCGTCAATAATAGTAATGACTGGCCTATTAAATCCTCCGCTTTGTGTATAACCACCTTTTATAAATGGCGAATAAGGAGCAGGATTTTGAGTTGCTGCATCCATAATCCGGATACCTGATTTGAAGGATGTGAGCAAAGCAATAGAGCCGTCATTCTTAATATCAACTGCTTTAATCTGATTTACACTCTGTCCGGGTTCAAGTGAATTGAATGTTTGTGCCGGAGTTGACGATATTGCTCCGTTACTGTTCAAAAACAGACTTGTAAATCCGTCTAACAGGGACGAAATAATAACATCTTTTCTTCCTGATCCATATTCATGGCCATTGAGTTGTGATTGTATTCTTTGGTCATTAGTCTGATCATCGAGATCAGGACAGCGCTTAAGCCAC
>CAIUQV010000655.1 GCA_903901375.1 uncultured Ignavibacteriota bacterium | reverse complement strand
GTAAGTGATTTTATTTCTGCAACTGTTTTTCCGTTAACTTCTTTTTTACTAACATAATAATTACTGTCACCCATAGATGCTATTTGTGGTAAATGGGTAATTGAAATTATCTGATGTGATTTTGCCAGCTCAGATAACACTTTTCCGACCTTTCCTGCAACACGTCCGCTTATTCCCGCGTCTATTTCATCAAAAACAAGTATAGGGATATTATCTTTTCCAGATAATGCTGCTTTTAAAGAAAGCATTATTCTGGATATTTCGCCCCCGGAAGCAGTTTTTCTCAACGGTGTAAATTCACCGCCTTTATTTGCTTTTATTAAAAACTCTATCTCATTAATACCGTTTTGGGTTATTTTAAACAGTTCATTATCTTTTTTAAAACTAAAAAGATCTTCTTTTGCGGAATATACTGGTTTTATATCTGTTCTGAACTCTGCAGATTCAAGACCAACATCTTTAAAATACGAATTAACCTTTTTCTCAAGTGTCTTATTTACTGATTGTCTTTCTTTCGAAAGTTTTAAGGCGCTGTCAAATAAAACTTTTCTTTTGTTGAAAATATCATTTTGTAATTTTTCTAATTCGGCGTCAAAATTTTCAGAAAGGTTTAACTCTTCTTTTAAGTTGTTTGCTTTAAGAATAAGTTCGTTTACTTTAAGATTATACTTCTTTTTTAAAAAAGTTATCTGCCCAAGACGCGTTCTTGTGGTTTCAATTATCTGCGGATCAAAATTTATTGAATTAATATAGTTTCTGATTTCGTCAGAAGAAACTTTAATAGAGGTATAATTTTCTTCAAGTGAAAGTATAATTTTCTCTAGTTCAGAATCATATTTTAATGCACGTTTCAATTCTTTTATAGTATAAGCCAGACCTGATAAAATACTGTTTTCGTTGTCATAAAGATAATTAACAGCATTTGTTAACGATAAACTTATATCCTCGGAGTTTTCCATTTTATTCAGTTCTGCTTCTAACTCTTCGTCCTCGTTCTGTTTTAAATTTACATTATTTATTTCTTTAAGTTGAAAATCAATATAACTTTTCTTCTCAGTAATGATATCCTTTTGAATTATTAATGAATTATATTTATCAACTAATTCTTTAAATTCATAGTACTTTTCCCTGAAATGAGAAAGAACAGTATTATCTTTAAGAAAATTATCAAGAAAGGAACAATGCGTTTCACCTCGCAAAAGAGACTGGTGCTCGTTTTGAGAATGTATATCTATTATTAGATCTCCTAACTCCTTCAATTCGGCACTGTTTACAGGGGTGTCATTAATGAAGTTTCGGCTAACACCTTTTTTATTTAATTCTCTCCTGATTATCACAAGAACGTTTTCACCGTTAGATACAGATAAATCCTTTTCGTCCAGGAAATTCTTTATTGTTCTGTTTCTTAAAAAATTAAAATGTCCCTCTACAACAAGTTTTTCATTTTCATTCCTTAATATAGAATAATCAGCTCTTTCTCCAAGTATAAGACCCAACGCATCAAGAATAATAGATTTTCCCGCACCTGTTTCACCAGTTAAAATGTTTAACCCTTTTGAAAAATACAGTTCGGCGTCTTTAATTATCAGATAGTTCTTTATGAAAAGTTTTTCAAGCAATTATACTCTTTTAAAATTATATATTAATAAAGTAATAGTAATAGTGTTGTTAATAAAGTTAATAAATATCTAATTCATGCGAAATATAAAAGAAAATCAATAATTTTGTGTTTATAATTTGTTATTAATATACTAAGGAATTTAAAGTTGTCAGACAGAGTTCTTTTTGTATAAGCTATATTTGTACTTTTGTGTTTAAATCAGATTGGTTGTAAATAATTTACAAAGAAGTTATTAACAGTTTAATTTATAATATTACGATTAAAAAGGTACAGTTTAAATTCTATTGATATTATAGTTTATTATATAAAACTTTAAGCAAATAACCTTTGACATTAAAGAATAAACATAATTTAGAAACAAAACTTAAAAATCTACCTGATAGTCCGGGAGTATATCAGTTTAAAGATTCCTTAGGAAAGGTTATATACGTTGGAAAAGCTAAGATTTTAAAAAATCGTATTCGGCAGTATTGTCAATCAAGACCCCAACCAGGGAAAACCGGTATGATGATTTCAAAAATTAGCG
>CAIUQV010000654.1 GCA_903901375.1 uncultured Ignavibacteriota bacterium | reverse complement strand
TGTTTAAAATATTATTAATCTCTGATTTATTCTATACATAAATTTAATAAAAAGCAAAATTAATCTCGTTTGTGCTGGATATTTAACTTATAATAAATCACAGATAGTAGTATTTTATACTATTTCAATTATAAAGAAAAGCAAATTTTATATATGGCTAAAAAATACAGTGCAAAGTTTTTAAAGGAGAAAGAGAATTTCTTCGGTTTATCCGAAACACAGATGCTCGACGCATACAAGTACATTCTTACTACGAGGTATCTTGACGATAGAACTGATAGTCTTATAAAACAGGGAAAGGCTACCTTCCTTATTTCCGGTGCAGGTCATGAAGCTGTTCAGGTTGCAACTGCAATGGCTATGAAACCGGGAAAAGATTGGTTCTATACTTATTACAGGGATGATGCTCTTGGTCTTACGCTTGGTCTTACTGTCGAAGAGATTTTTCAGCACAGACTCGGCAAGGCAACAGACCCTTTCACAGGCGGAAGACAAATGCCTACACATCTCGGTAGTAAGAGATTACGTATGCCCACAGCATCATCACCAACCGGTTCGCAGTATCTTCAGGCAGTCGGTTCTGCACTTAGTTCTTATCTTAGAAATTCAGATGAAGTAGTTTATGTTTCCGGCGGAGAAGGCTCAACTTCTCAGGGAGAATATTTTGAAGCTGTAAATTGGGCTACAAGAAAACAGCTTCCTGTTATATTCTTAATTCAGAATAACAAGTTTGCTATTTCAGTACCTGTGGAAGATCAGGCAGCAGGCGGTTCTATTTACAAAGCATGTTCAGGTTTCGAAGGTCTTAATAAATACCATATAGACGGTACTGATTTTCTTGAAAGTTATGGTACTGCAAAAGAGGCAGTAAGGCTTGCTCGCGAAGGAAAAGGACCTGCATTAATTTATGCTGATGTAGTAAGGCTCCGTTCTCATTCTGCATCAGATGCTCAGGAAAAATACAGGAGCAAAGAATCTCTTGAGGAAGATTTAAAGAAAGATCCTCTTGCTCTTCTTGAAAAAGTTCTTATCGAAAGTAATATTGCAACTGCTGAAAAGATAGAGGAACTTAAAAAACAGATTTTTGAAGAAGTGATGAACGTTGCAGACGAAGTACTTAAACAGCCGGTTCCGGATTCTTCAACTGTTATGGATTATTTATATTGCCCCGAAGATGAACAAAATGTTATTGAATACGAAAAGGATTCGATTCCTGGTGAACCCGTAGTGATGGTTGATGCTGTTAATCATGCCTTGCACGAGGAAATGGAAAAGAACCATAATATGATTATATACGGAGAAGATATTGCAGACGGTAAAGGAGGTGTTTTCACTGCAACAAAAGGACTTTCCACAAAGTATGGTGACCACAGGGTTTTTAATTCACCATTGGCAGAGGCTTCAATTGTCGGAACTGCAATCGGTGCTGCAATCACAGGACTTAAACCGGTTGTGGAAATACAGTTTGCTGATTATATCTTCCCTGCAATGATGCAGATTCGCGATGAACTTGTGATGTACAGATACCGTTCGAATAACGATTTCTCCTGCCCTGTAGTTATACGTACAGCCTGTGGCGGATATATCGGTGGCGGGCATTATCATTCTCAGAATATCGAAGCACTTTTTTCAAAGAGTCACGGAATGTACATTGCTTATCCTTCAAATGCTGCTGATGCAAAAGGTTTATTGAAAACAGCTTGCCAGCTTAATGACCCTGTTCTATTCCTTGAACATAAATTCTTGTACAGACAAGGATTTGCAAAGTCTCCTGAACCTGATGCAGATTATTACATTCCTTTCGGCAAGGCATCTGTTAAAAGGGAAGGCGAAGATATGTCTATCATAACTTATGGTGCAATGGTAGAAAAAGCAATTCGTGCATCTAAAGAAATGGAAAAGAGGGGAGTAGGTGTCGAAGTTGTGGATTTAAGGACTATCGTGCCTCTGGATATGGAAACTGTTCTTAATTCAGTGAAGAAAACCGGAAAGGTGATTGTCTTCCACGAAGATTCAAAGTTTATGGGTTTTGGAGCAGAGATAGTTGCTGAAATATCAGAAAAGTGTTTTGAATATCTTGATGCTCCGGTAAAAAGAGTTGCAGGTTTGAATGTACACGTTCCTTTTCATCCTGTTCTTGAAAAGACTGCACTGCCGCAGGATTCGTGGATACTGGAAGCCTGTGAAGAACTTGCAGCGTATTGATTTAAAAAATTCCCCTCCTTTGGAGGGGAATTATATAGTGATTCTATTTCAATTCAGCAATAAGTTTTCTCATCGCCACTATCTGATTGCTGTTTCCGAGTGCTATTAGTTTTGTATTTTTGTTAAGCTCTGTTTCAGGTAAAGGATTTATTACAAATTCACCGTCAGCCATTCGCAGTCCTATAATATTAGCCCCTGTTTTATTCCTTATATCTAAATCTCTTATAGTCCTTCCCACAAATTCCTTTGAAATATCCTGTAATGACAATTCTTCAAATGTAAGTGATATATCAGAACTTTGACCTGTCAGTTCTGCAATGAATTCCATAATATCCGGCTTCATCACAAGAGCTGCCA
>CAIUQV010000653.1 GCA_903901375.1 uncultured Ignavibacteriota bacterium | reverse complement strand
GCCTCAAACTACTTATTGGATGAATTGTATTTTGATTCAGATTTAGAAAAGACAAACATAAGGGCTAATATTAAAGAAGTAATAGTTTTCACAAAAATCCCAAAGAACTCAATTAAAATTCCTGTTGCCGGAGGTAAAAGTTATTCGCCTGATTTTGCTTATGTGTTGAAATTTAAAGATGGTGAGCAGAAGTTACATTTTATCGTTGAAACAAAAGATGTAAACAGCAAAGACGGACTCCGGGATGAAGAAAAATTCAAGATTAAACACGCCGAAAAGTTCTTTGAAGGTATATTAAAAATTGAGTTTAGAACGCAGTTTAGCAACAATAAGATAGTTGAGTTAATTAATGAGATTAGAGACAATGGGTAAATAATGTGTTTGTTCTTCTTCTTTTCGACCATTCCTGTAAAGCTATTTCACACCAATAATACTTGTTTCACATAAATTTAAAGAAATTTATGTGAAATAGTATCAGGATTTATAGGGTGGGTTTTGGGTTTCACATTTTTGATTTCGAAACGGAAGTTTAAGGAGGGCATAAAATATGGAGGTTTTGGAGACACTTAAAGGAAATTTTAATTACTATATAAATAATGGGGTTATGTGTTTTGTGGGGTGCTTTTGAGGGGTGTTTGGAGTCACTTAAACACGGTTTTATAGTTTTGGATGTTGATGTGATGCGGGTATGTTTACGTGAAACGAAAATTAATGTGCCTGCTTTTTAGTCGAAATTTATATGAAATAGGTTCGGTTTTTAGTTTTTGAATTAATTGATATGTAATCCCTTACGGGATAAAAATATATATACATCTTCTAAATAACTTACCGTGTAAATCAGTGTTCTATTCTTTTATTAAATCAGTGCAAATCAGTCTTTTTCATTTCTAATCAGTGTACAAATCTTTTGCTCTTTGCCTGAAAAATCTCTTATCTCAAATTTGTGTAAATCCGTTCAATCCGTGTAAATCAGTGTTCTATTTTTAAGTTTCTTACGTTATTAATTCCGATTCATTGGGATTTTTGCTAATATCAATTATAATAAAGTGAAGATTTTATGATTTTTAATTCTTGAAGAGTTCTGTTATTTTAGGAGAAAACAAAACGTTGATATGAGAAAGATATTTTTAGCAATCGCAATTTGCATTATAGCAATAAACCTGTCGTATGCGCAGGATACAGTCACATCAAGCCAGGCAAAGGATTTTGTTGGTGAATTCAAATACGTTAAAGGTCTCGTTGCCGGAGTTACCACTACCAAGAGCGGAATTACCTACATAAACTTTGACAATAAATATCCCGATAACATATTTTCAGCAGTTATTTTTAAGGATTACAAAGACCTGTTTGATATTGCGGCTTTAAATAAATGCAAAAACATAGTTGTCTATGGAAAAATAGAAATGTACAAAGAGAAACCGCAGATAGTTCTGAAGGAAGCATCGCAGATAGTGTTTTGCGAGTGAGGTACTTCAAAAACTGAATAAAACTTTTATCAGTTAACATTATATTGCAGCGTTGTTATAAACGGGATGTGGCACAGCCTGGAGAGCACTTCATTCGCAATGAAGTGATCGTCTGAGTACCCGGGATCATCCCGGCAAAAGGAGTTTCAGAAAAGAAGTTCCTTTCTTCATTTATAAAGACATGTTTGTGATTAATTACTAAAAAGAATCTGCATTGTTTTTTGTGTCTTCTGAAAATATATTATTGTACTAAACAATAGTAATAATGGATAAACCATTTCGCATTTTCAGATTTACGGATGATATTATAAAGGGGCTTGTAGATGACCCACCCAAACCTCACAGACACGATTACGAAGAAATTATTATTAATACAGGTGGTAACTTCGACCATTTTATAGATTTTAACAAAGAAAATTATTCTGTTCCATCAGTTGTTTACATTGCACAGGGCAAGGTACATCAGTTTTTACCAAACTTTACTACGAAGGGCTGGGCTATAAAATATCATACTGAATTTATTCCCGGAGGTAAGTTTCATTTTTACTCTCATTATCTTGATAAGATTGTGTATGAATTAAACACGGATTTCTTTTTAAAGAGTGTTGACAGACTCTGCGAAATGATGCTGGAAGAATCAGAACAAAAGCCGCCTGATTATGATACGGTAAGAAATTTGCTTAATGCATTATTCTCTAAACTGGAAGTTCTCGGAAGAAACGACTTAAATATAGAGGGCGGCGGTAACAACAATCAGGTTGCGGTATTCAACAGCTTCCTTAAAGTACTTGAAAGTAATTTTAAGAGCAGTGAGGGTGTGGATTTTTATGCAGAGAAAATGAATATGACAGTTCGCAACCTTAACCACATAAGCAAAAACATCGTCAACAAAAGTATATCAGATATCATCGAAACCAGAAAATTAATCGAAGCGCGTCATCTGCTGATAGATACGAATAAATCGGTTTCGGAAATAG
>CAIUQV010000652.1 GCA_903901375.1 uncultured Ignavibacteriota bacterium | reverse complement strand
GTAAATATATTTTCTCAATTAAGTCGAAAACTAAAAACTGGAGACAGTTGTATTATCTGACAACTTTTTCAATCCTGCCGGATCATATTTTAAAGAACCTTAAAGGAAAAGATTATCTCGAACAATATCAGTTTAAGTATCTGGTTGGCAGCGGACCTTATGCCCTGCTGGATAATGATATTAAAAAGGGTGAGGCAATAACATTCAGAAGAAGAAGTGATTACTGGGGTGAGAAAGAAAGATATAACGAAGGAAAGTATAATTTTGATGAAATAACTTTTACAGTAGTAACGGATGATCTGCTTCAGTTCGAAAAGTTTAAGAAGGGCGAGCTGGACTATTACAACATAAAACAGTATGATTTGTGGAAAACCGGTTTTGATTTTGATTATGCAAACCGTAATTTGATTCTGAGAAAAAAGATATTTAACAACGTTCCGCTTGGACCAACGGGTATTGCTTTAAATATGCGGGAGTATCCTTTTGACGACATCAGGGTAAGGAAAGCCTTCATTCATCTATTTGACGTGAAAAAGCTGAACGAGAAACTGTATGAAAACTCATACTCATTGTTTAATTCATTTTTCCCGAATTCAGAATATGCAAATCCGACAAATCCTGTATTGGGATACAATTACGATTCAGCAATGACTCTTCTGAACGAAGCAGGCTGGGTTTTAAACAAGGAAAAAGGCATACTCGAAAAAAACGGGAAACAACTTGAAGTCACGATTCCGTTCTCAAAGCCGATGGACCAGTATCTGACAATCTATCAGGAAGAACTGCAGAAGGCAGGAATAAAGCTTAACCTGAAAGAGACAGACGGACCGACAAGATTTTCTCTGGGCAACGACAGAAACTTTACAATTATTCCGATGGCATGGATGGGAATGATATTTCCAAACCCGGTAACAGATTTAAGTACAGAATCCGCTGATGCAAAAAACACGAATAACTGGGCGGGTGTAAAAGACAAGAGAATTGATTCGCTGTGTGTTCTTTATGATGTAGCCTACACGAAAGAAGAGCAGGTTAAAATTTTAAGAGAAATAGATAAAATTGCTTATTCAAACTTAGCTTTGATGGACGGTTTTTACAGGTCTTACAGAATGATTGCTTATCAGAATAAATTCGGATACCCTGATGGTATAATAGGCAGATATGACAGGTATTCTACGATATTCTATTACTGGTACATTGACCCAGATAAATATAAAAATTACGAGAAAGCAATAAACGACAAGAATATGCAGCTTCCTAAAGAGGAACTTGAAAATGATTACTGGAGAAAGTTAAGCGGAAAGTAAATTATAAACGAAGTTCCGTATTTTTCGGTTTTATTTTACGTAGGAAATAGCTATTTTTAAAATTGTAACAAAATGATGGACAGGTAGCTCAGTAGGTAGAGCAACGGCCTGAAAAGCCGTGTGTCGCCGGTTCGATTCCGGCCCTGTCCACTTTGCATTTTTGAAATGTACTACACATATGTCATACAATCCGAATCCACTAAAAAACTCTATATAGGTCAAACCAACAATATTCAGGCACGTATTAACAAGCACAACTCTGATAAAAACTTCTCAACAAAGAACAACGGTCCCTGGATTTTGCTTTTCTACAAAGAATTTAACACAAGAAGTGAAGCTATGTTGTTTGAGAAGAAACTTAAATCT
>CAIUQV010000651.1 GCA_903901375.1 uncultured Ignavibacteriota bacterium | reverse complement strand
TGGCATTAAACCTATACATAATTTTGTCCCGAATATATTCTCTCTGTCACAAAATTATCCTAATCCGTTTAATCCGACAACGAAGATAAAATTTGATATACCTAATGGATTCCCGATAAGAACATTCGGGAATGACAAAGTGGTGTTAAAAGTTTACGACATAATGGGAAGAGAGATTGAGACACTCGTGAATGAGACACTTCAGCCGGGAACGTATGAAGTACAGTTCGACGGGAGCAGCTTAACGAGCGGAGTTTATTTCTATCAGCTGGTATCTGGAAATTACAAAGAGACAAAAAAGCTTCTGCTTTTGAAATAGTTATTTAAATAAATGCTCCGTTGAAATTATTTAACGGAGCATTAAGAATTAAGTATATGAAAAAGTTAATTGTACTTTTAATTTTACTAATATCTTTAGACGTTGCTGCTCAGTATACAAATGTCAAACTTAACAGTGATTTTGTTCATGGTGAAGTATGGATTGCAATGAACCCTAAGAACATAAACAATCTTGTTGTGGGTACAATCGGGCAGACATCACCTCAGAGCAATATGGCATATTTTTATACTTTAAACGGCGGTTATAACTGGACAAGCGGAACAGTATTTTCAACACTTGCTCAACCAGGCTCTGACCCGGTGGTGGTGGTTGATACAAACGGTTTCTTCTATTACATTTGTGTTGGTAACTGGTTTATACCTCCTCCAAATGCCGATAAACTGCTTTGCAATAAGTCAATTAATAGTGGTGCTAACTGGAATAATGGTACTACTTTTGGAATGCCTGCACCAAAAATGAATGATATGCCGATGGCTTGCGTGGATTTATCACACAGTCAGTTTGGGAATAATATTTATGTTACCTGGACGCTGATTGATTCCATGAATAGTTCAAACCCTCTTGATAGTTCATATGTATACTTCTGCAGTTCAACAAATCAGGGACAAACTTTCAGTATACCAAAACGGATCAGTAAAATTGCAGGAAGTGCCAGCTGGACTAACTCAACTCCGGAAGGACCGGTTCCCTGTACTGGACCAAACGGAGAAATATACGTAACGTATCCCTATAACTTAAAGATACTGTTCACACGTTCACTCGACGGAGGTACTACCTGGTTAAGCAATGAGATAGTTGCTGCAAACAGATATACCGGTTGGTACAGCCACCACTCCCCTGTTGCTGCCTGCGACATTTCTAACACACAGTACAGAGGAAATATTTATATATGCTATTCAGATTATTTAAGCAGTTCTTACGGCAGAGATATATATCTGGTCAGGTCAGCAAACGGAGGTGACAACTGGAGTACTCCCGTGAAAGTAAATAACGATGCTACAGCTGCAAATCAGGAAATGCCCTGGATTTGTGTTGACGCTGTTACAGGATATGTTTGGATAGTGTTTTATGACGGCAGAAACTACCCGGGTTCAGTCTATGACGTTTACGTTGCACGTTCAACTAACGGCGGCATTTCATTTCAGAATGTCAAAGTATCAGATAATAATTCAAAAACTTTTTCGTACGTATGGCTTGGTGATTATATAGGAATTACAGCAAAGAACAACAAAGTAAGACCTGTCTGGTCAGCATCCACTGGCTATGCAAACAGTAATGTATGGACTGCAATTGTAGATACTTTCACAGTAGGAATAAGAAACATCAGTTCAGATATTCCTGAATCTTTCTCACTAAGCCAGAATTATCCGAACCCGTTTAATCCTGCAACTAAGATTAAATTTGATGTGGGAAAATTCCAATCATTTGGATGGGTACCCGAACCCTCGAAGCGGCTCGCTCTTGAACGGCAGGGTGGGATTGTCACACTAAGAGTCTTCGACATATTGGGAAGAGAGATAGAGACACTCGTGAATGAGACACTTCAGCCGGGAACGTATGAAGTACAGTTCGACGGAAGTAACTTAACGAGCGGAGTTTATTTCTATCAGCTGGTATCAGGAAATTATAAAGAGACAAAAAAGCTTCTGCTTTTGAAATAGTAATTAAAAAATTTTAAACGTAAATTCGTTTTTAACCATTCCCGCAAATATATGCGGGAATGGTTAGTCTAAAGTTTGAAAATTGAATGCCCTTACGAGCAAATAAAAAGCTATGAAAAAAACACTACTGATTATAGTCTTAATTCTTCTGCAAGGGATTTTCTGTTACCCGCAGCAATACGGATACAAATGGGTGATAAAGCCCAGCGGAACAAACAATGAACTTAACTCTGCAGTTTTTACAAACACTTCACCGACAAACTTCGGTTTAATATGCGGCTCAAACGGTACAATGCTTTATTCAGGCGACGGTCTGAATACCTGGACACTTAAGAATACCGGTACTACCGCTAACCTTAACAGTTTAATCAAAGTATTTTCAGGTTCGAACAATTATCTCTGCTGCGGAGATAATGGTACACTTATCTTCTCTACAAATCTCGGGGCAAACTGGACGCAGATAACAACCGGAACTACTGCAAACCTGAACTGTCTTGCCTGTTATCCTTACAGCACAACTTACAGATTGTTTATTGTCGGGGACGGTGGACTGATACTTTATTCAACGTGGACAGGAACAGCGTGGTCTGCTTTTACGCAATTACCAAGCGGTACTACTCAAAACCTTAATTCAATAACAGTAAACGGAAATCTTGATGCCACAATATGCGGGAATGCAGGAACTGTACTGAAATCAATGAACGGCGGACTTAACTGGTTTCAGACGAACAGTCCCACAAGCCAGAACCTGAATTACGTAAACGGTTACGGAAGCACTTTTGGAGTTTACGGAAATAACGGCGTTATCAGTTATACAAACGATACAGGAAGAACCTGGACTCAGTATCCGACTGGAGTTACCAATAATTTATTTCACTCATACAGTAATTTTGTATCGGGTTCACAAGGTACTGTACTTCTGTACGATAACTGGGAAAGAATTCCTACTCCTGTAAATGTTAATTTGAATTACATAAACTACCCATATTTCTTCGGTGGAAACGGAACTATATTAAAGTATGAAATAGATACCATTAAATGGCAAAAGAAGATTGACGGAAATAATCTGAGCACATATCAGTCGTTCAGAGGAATATTCGACCAGTATAAACTTACTAGTAATACACCCGGTTTCGAATGGCCAATCGGCTCTAATAAGTTCATGGTTTTTACGACGGGTCTTACTTCATCCTGTATGATAAACGGACAGCTTGCACAAACATCCTGCTCATATTTGGGCGAGTACCTGCCGGGTGCAGTTCAGAACGGTCAGTATTATTACGACAGCAGCAAGTTCCGCATTTATAAGATTGAAAGGTCGCTCGGAACTTCGCAGGCAGACTGGCAGAACTGGGGATACATGGTTCCATACGGTGCACCATACGTTGACGTGAATCACAACGGAATTTATGACCCGCAGATTGATACACCCGGTGTGAGGAATGCATCGCAGACAATGTTTGTTTGTCTTACGGATGTAAACCCAACTTCACATACATCCGGCGAAGGATATGGCGGAGGAATAACTAACCCGGCGATGGGAATAGAGCTTCATCTTACAAAATGGGTTTATTCGTACCCGAGTTATAACGATGTAATGTTCACGAAGTTCGAATTAATAAACAAAAGCAATCAGACCTGGAACAGAACACACTTTGCGATAGTGTCTGACCCTGACGTTGGGAATCCATCGGATGACTGGGTTGGATGCGACACTGTAAGAAATATGGGATACGCATACAACGGAAACAATAACGATGCAACATACGGAGCTAATCCGCCTGCTGTGGGGTATAAAATTCTTAAGGGTCCTGTTAATAAGAGTGTCTCACCAAATGTAACGTACAATATGACGTCTTTTAACAGGTTTATATCTGCAGGAAATCCACCGCCGAATGAATACGATCCTACCGGCGAACCACAGGGAGCTTATTTATTAATGCAGGGATTCAAGAAAGATTCCGCTGCATGGCTTGACAGAACTCAACCGACTCCCTGGGGAAGCTACAAGAAATCAAAGAAGATATTTTACGGCGACCCTGAAACAAACGAAGGATGGACTGCGGCAAAAGGATATATTGTGAATTATGGAAGAGATTCAGTTGGGACTTTAAATAATGAATTTCTGAACGACTACAGGTTTACGCTCGGTATGGGTGCTGATAATTACACAATGCTAAGCGGTGATACGGCGACAATATGGATGGCACAAATGGTTGCACGCGGAACGAGCAACCTGAACTCTGTGACAAAGCTTAAGCAGTTATCCGATGTAGTGCAGTTGTATTACGAAAGCAACTTCACGATTGGAATAAAGCAGGTATCTTCTGAAGTGCCTGCAAGCTATTCACTCAGGCAGAACTTCCCTAATCCGTTCAATCCCGTTACAAAGATTAAATTTGACATAGCTAAATTCCCCTCCTTTGGAGGGGTGCCCGCAGGGCGGGGTGGG
>CAIUQV010000650.1 GCA_903901375.1 uncultured Ignavibacteriota bacterium | reverse complement strand
ACGAGCTCATCTGCGTCCTTTAGTCTAAGGTCAGCAATGATATCTATTTTCCCTTTTAAACCGATAGGTCCAATTGAACCTGCATCAGCACCTGTAATATCCATAAGTTCTTCAGGATGTCCGGGTCTTAAGTTTGCACCAAATAAAGACTGCAATTTAGTTTCATTTACTTCATCGTCTCCGCAAACAAGTGCAAGAAGATATTTATCTTTTTCGTTTTCAGTTTTAGCAGGCAAAACAAAAACACGTGACTTTGCCAAATGCGATTTATCAGATATATTTAAGAATCCAGCAAGTTCTTCGATTGATTTAATATTTGGAGTATGAAACTCTTCGTAAGCAAGGTTTGTATCTTTTCTTGTAACAACATCAACATATGAAACAGCTACTTCAAGGTTTGATGAATATTTTCCGTCTTCACTAATTACTACTATATCTTCACCTGCATCTGATTCGACCATAAACTCTTCTGATTTTGTTCCACCCATTGCACCGCTCGATGCAGATACAACAAAGAAGTTAAGGCCGCAACGAGAAAAGATTTTTCTGTAAGCCTTATCCTGAAGTTCATAAGATTCATCAAGACCTTCCCAGGTAGAATCGAATGAATATGCATCTTTCATAGTAAATTGACGCCCACGAAGAACACCTGATTTAGGACGTGATTCATTCCTAAACTTTGTCTGTATCTGATACCACATTTGTGGCATCTGTTTGTATGAAGTAATATAATTTCTGGATATAGAAGTAAATACTTCTTCGTGAGTCGGAGCAAGTACAAGGTCACGGTTTTTAATCCTGAATATTATATCACCAAAATCTTCAAGTCTTCCTGTTTCATTCCATAACTCATTAGGAGAAAGCGCAGGAAGAAGGAATTCGTTACCTCCAATTGCGTTCATTTCCTCGCGAATTATTTTTTCAACTTTATTCTTAACGATTAAACCAAGAGGCAGTACTGAATAAACTCCAGATGTTAGCAAACGGAATAGCCCTGCCCTAATAGAAAGTTTATGCGATGCCACAACTGCGTCAGCCGGGTCTTCCTTTTGAGTCGGTACAAATAGTTTTGATAGTTTCATTTCTTAATAAAAAATTTAAGTGCAAATATACCGATTTTAAAACCTGTATTCTATTGAAAGAAAAATCCGAATGATGATTTCGAAGTAAATGGAATTAGGGTTATTTGTTTATTATTTTTTGAGCAAATAATAAAATTATGTGTTCAAGGTTTGAAAATAAGGAAACCGGAGAATCAATGTTTAAAAAGTTTGAAAATGACTTTTTAATGCTAAATATTGCAGCAAAAAATATAAAGCAGATAAATATTGCTCCTAATGATGACATTCTCATAATTAAGAAAAGTGATAATGAATTCACTCTAACTAGCTTTTCCTGGGGAATTAAGTTTCCCGGGGATAAAAGTCCATTGATATTCAATTCAAGAATCGAAACTATTTCTTCAAAACAATACTGGAAAAATCTCTTCACAAAAAGCAGATGTATTATTCCTGCAACTGCATTTTATGAATGGGAAAATGCAGGCAAGATTAAAATCCCAAGAAGGATTTCATTTGAGAATATACCGATGTTCTTTTTTGCCGGTATTTATGTTAAAATAGACGATGGTATCTTTGCTTCAATAATTACTACTTCGGCTAACAATACGATAGCAAAAATACATAACCGAATGCCTGTTATTTTCAGTAAGGAGGAAGGATTTAATTTTTTAAATGCCGATACAGACACTGCTTTAACGATGTGCAAACCTTACATTGATTCTGAGCCTATCAATATTGACACGGCTGATGATATATTAACTGTTAAACAAAGGGAATATCTTCGTGGACAATAAAAAAAGGGATATCGAATGATATCCCTTTTAATAGTGATTATGATAATTTACTTCATCAATATCATTTTCTTCACATCTGTAAAACTACCAGCCTGGATT
>CAIUQV010000649.1 GCA_903901375.1 uncultured Ignavibacteriota bacterium | reverse complement strand
TACAACTAAAAATCCTTCAAGTGCTTTCGCTGATTTAAAAGACCTGGAATAAATATATTGAAAGTTTATTGAAAAATAACTAAATAGTGTGTATATAAACAAAATCAGAAATAATATTATAGTTATGCTGGATTTACTAATTTCAGAACCATTCAACGGATTTAGCGAAGAAACTCTAAACTTTTTTGCAAAATTAAAGCAAAAGAGGTATAATAATAAAGAGTGGTTTGATAAGCACAGAGACATTTATGAATTATACGTTAAAGAGCCTATGAGGTCTTTGCTCGTAAATTTATCACCGGAGCTTAAAAAGATTGATGAAAGGATTGTTGTTTCACCAAAATCCATATTCAGAATAAACCGTGATATAAGGTTTAAAAAAGATAAGACCCCTTATAAGGAGCATTATTCAGCAGCAATTACGTTTGACAGGCTGAAATCGCCTGAGCTGCCTTTGTTTTATTTTCATATTAGCTCTGATGAATTTTTCTTTGCCGCAGGACAGTACAGTACTGATAACAATTTGATAAATAAACTGCGAAGAAAAATTATAAGCAATGAAGATAAGTTCCTGTCAATCATTCACAGGAAAGAATTCACTTCCTTATTTGGTAAAGTCTGTGGAGAATCTCTTGTTAACGTTCCCACAGAATACAGAAATAACTTAAAGCTTAAGGATGAGACAAAAACCTTAATTAAAATGAAGCAGATGTATGTATCAAAGTCATACAAACCCGAAAAAGGTTTAAACAGCAGTTTATTAGAATTAATAGTTAAGAATATTTCAATCACTAAAGATTTTACAAAATTCTTGTTTGATTCAATAATTTAATACGGAAGGAATAACAAAATGTCGAAGCCAAACATATTTCAGAAATCCCCTATTGTAAAGGAAGAAAAGGCAGGTACATATTACTGGTGCTCATGCGGCAATTCATCCAATCAACCATTCTGCGACGGTTCACACAAAGGTACAGAATTCACACCAAGAAAAGTTGAGATTAATGAAGATAAAAAAGTTGCATGGTGTGCTTGTAAGAATTCAGGCAACGGAGAATTCTGCGACAGAACACATAAGACACTCTGATGATAAGAAAACAAATTAACGGAATAACTGTTTTTGATTCAGGTATTGAGAAAGAACCTCTTATTTTCGTCCATGCATTTCCCCTTCATTCCGGTATGTGGGATGAGCAGATAAAAGCTTTCTCCGACAACTACAGAATCATACTCTACGACGTAAGAGGACTTGGTTTGAGCAGACAGAAGAATAATCAGTTTATGATGGAACACTATGCCGACGATTTAATAGAGATTATTGATTACCTGAAACTCAATAAAGTGAATGCGATTGGTTTATCAATGGGCGGCTATATTATCCAGAGGGCACTTTTAAAGAGAAGAGATTTATTCAGGTCTGTTGTTCTTGCCGATACCAGACTTGAAAGAGATTCAAACGAAGGGCTTTCCGCAAGGTCATCTGCAATAGGAAAAATTCTGTCGGGCAGAAGAAACGAATTTGTAGACGGTTTTTTAGTAAATCTTGTAAGCAAAGAAAGTTATTCAAATCCCGGCTTAACTGATAGAATTAACTCTCTCATTGAATCGAATACTGACGAAGGCATTTCAGGAGCATTGCTTGCACTTGCTACACGACCTGATAATTCTGATTTATTTAAAGAATTTGATATCCCTGTACTTGTTCTCGTTGGCAAAGATGACGTTCTTACACCCCTTGAGTGTTCTGAGAAAATCAGAAACAGTTTTAAAAATGCTGAGATGAAAATAATTGAAAATTCCGGGCATCTGAGTAATATGGAAAATCCTGCTATGTTCAATAAGTACTTAAGAGAATTTCTGGAGAAGATTAAATGAAAGAGACAAAGGTTCTTGGTATCAGTGTAAGGGATTACGGGGGAGACGGAATTCCTCTCGTTTTTATACATTCTTTTCCCCTATCGAGCAGGATGTGGGAAGAACAGGTAGATTATTTCAAAGAAAAGCACAGAATAATCACTTATGATATCAGAGGACTTGGGGAAAGTGCCTGTAATGAGAATATTTATTCTATGGAAAAACTTGTGAATGACTTTTTCCATATTCTTAACAGCCTTAAAATTCAGAAAGTAAATGCCTGCGGATTATCGATGGGTGGATACATACTTCAAAGAGCAATTCTTAAAGATTCGGAAAGATTTAATTCCCTGATACTTGTTAATACAACTCCCAGCAAAGACGAAGACGAAACTATTCTGAAAAGGTCTTCCGCAGTCATAAAGATTCAGTCTGGCGGAAGAGATGCTTTCCTTAATAAATTGCTTCCAAAACTTATTTCACTCAAAAACACCGGACTTGATTCGTTTATCACTGATATTGTTGCTGCTAACACAGACGAAGGGATCTGCGGAAACCTTCTCGCATTATCAACGAGAACAAATACTTTTGATAAATTAAAAGATGTAAAAGTTCCGGTTTTATTGTTGTCGGGGACAAACGATCAGATTAACAACGACGAAGAATCGGATAAACTGTTCAAAATTTTTAAGTCAGACAGAGAAGAAACTATATTTACAGCTTTAATAAAGTTAAAAGACTGCGGACATCTCTGCAACCTTGAAAAGCCCGATGAATTCAACAGAATACTGGACTGGTTTTTGAAAGGCATTGAAATTAGTTCTTAAAAAAGGTATTTTATAATCTACGGCGGGTATAGCTCAGTTGGTAGAGCGTCAGATTGTGGCTCTGAATGTCACGGGTTCGAGCCCCGTTATTCGCCCTCATTTCAATTTTTCAATTACTTCATATTTTAGGAACTTTTATGTTTAGTAAAAACAAATAAATTAATCAATATATAATTTTATGGGAACTTTTATTAAATGGAGTTTTAACTTGATTATGTTTTACTAAATAAGTAGTTTATTTTCAACTATTAAAATGGCACGCAAGAAAGATAAAAAGGTAGATAAAAAGGAATCGAAAATTCCCCCAAAAGACGAGAGACTGACTGATTATGATGCTGATTCTCAGGAACAAAATGAAGAAGAAGAGGAAGGAATTGAGGGGTTTAAGAGTGATGAAGAAGTAGAAAAGCTTAAGGAGGAATTTCAGAACGAAGCATTACCGCATATTGGTATACTGTATAACTATGCCTATAAAATGACAGGAAGCCAGGACGATGCGAACGATTTGTTACAGGAAACTTACTTAAGAGCTTACCGCTTTTTCCACAAATTTGAGAAAGGTACCAACTGCAAAGCCTGGCTGTTCCGTATAATGAAGAATCTTTTCATTAACAATTACAGGAAAACACAAAAGACTCCGGGACAGGTCGATTATGATGAAATTGAGAATTTCTTCGAAACTATTAAATCTGACCGGCTTGACACTGCTGATATGCAGGAACGAGTATTTAATAACCTGCTTGACGACGAAGTAACCCGCGCCCTTAATTCACTCCAGGATGACTTTAAAACAGTCATTATACTTTGCGATCTTGAAGGATTAAGCTATGAGGAAATCGCTGATTTTGTTCTCTGCCCTATCGGAACAGTTCGCAGCCGATTACACAGGGCAAGAAAACTCCTTGCACAGAAATTGTATAAATATGCCCGTGAACGCGGTTACGATGTGGAAAATGCTGTGGTATAAAATTCGTTGTTCATAACAACGATTGTGCTGTTATTTACCTTTTAAATGATGTATTTTTAAACAATAATTTAAAATCAAAAACCATTATAAACTAAAATAACTAAATTATCTATGAAGACTTTAAATTTATTCCTGGCAATAGCTCTTTTATTCGTGCTTTCATCTTGCGGTAAAAAAGAAGAAGCACCTAAAGTAGAACAAAAGAAGACTGAAACAACTCAGCAGACCAATACTACAACTTCTAATTCTACAGCACAAATTTTTAAAATATCAGGAGTTCAGGCAGCAAGCGGCGAGAAAATGATTCCAAACGTTACATGGGAAGAAGGCGGCAAAAAACTTTCATTATCAGATTTTAAAGGTAAAGTACTTTTGATTAATTTCTGGGCCACATGGTGTGCTCCTTGCAAGAAAGAAATGCCTGATTTATCAGAAATCAATAAAGAATTAAAAGACAAAGATTTCAAAATGTACGGTGTGAACGTTTTCTTCAAAGGAACACCAACTATAGAATCTGTTCTGCAGACAATTCCTGTTTCATATCCTGTTTTAGATGGTAACGATGAAGTAGTCGCAGCTTTCGAAAAAGCTATGGGAGAAAAGATGGAAGGCGTACCTACAACATTAGTTGTTGATAAAACAGGTAAAATAGTCGAAACTATGGTCGGTATGAGAGATAAAAATACTTTCATGACTGCTATCAAAAAATATTTGTAATATTCGTTTTTATTAAACCAAAAGCCCTCCTCTTGGAGGGTTTTTTTGTTTGTTATTAGTATTTTAAGTTTTAAATCATTATTTTAAGAGAATTTTATATTTTTGATGAAGAAAAGGATAGGAATTTTGGGGTCGACCGGCTCAATCGGCGTAAATTCCCTCGTTGTTATAAATAACCTCATTTCCAACGGTATTGATTGTGAAGTAGTTTTTCTAAGCAGCAATAATAATGTCGCTGATCTGGAAAAACAGGTTCGTGAATTCAAACCGAAGAGTGTTTATATAAATAATGAAAATTCCTTTCGCAAAGCTTCTGCTGGTACTGGTTTTAAGGAAACTGAACTGCTTAATGGTGATAAAGATTTAATCGAACTCGTCAGAAGAGATGATTATGATATACTTATAAACTCATTCGTCGGGTTTGCAGGTACGGTTCCGACTATTGAAGCTATTAAGGCAGGAAAGAGAATCGCACTTGCCAATAAAGAGACACTGGTTGTTGCGGGTAAGCTGATAAATGAACTTTGTGAAAAATATTCATCTGAAGTTATTCCGATTGACAGCGAACATTCGGCAATTCTTCAATGTCTGATGGGAGAGAAAACTGAGAAAATTAAGAAAATTATTCTTACAGCTTCAGGTGGACCTTTCAGAGGTTACTCTTACAATCAGTTAAAAGATGTAACAGTACAGCAGGCTTTAAAGCATCCAAACTGGAATATGGGCAGCAAAATTACTATAGATTCTGCTACGATGATGAATAAAGGTCTGGAAATCATTGAAGCAAAATGGCTATTCAAAGTGGAACCGGCAAAAATTGATGTTATCATTCACCCTCAGTCAGTGATTCATTCAATGGTTGAATTTTATGATACTTCGATAAAAGCACAAATGGGTATTCCTGATATGAAAGTGCCGATACAGTTTGCATTAACGTATCCTGAACGGAATAAAGCAGATTTTGTACCGTTTGATTTTGTAAAGACTCCGCGGCTCGACTTTGAAAAAGTAGATATGCAGTCATTCAGATGTCTTAAACTCGCATACGATGTTCTCAATCAGGGCGGAACTTACCCTACCGTGCTTAATGCAGCTAATGAAATAGCTGTTGAACTCTTTTTAAACGGTAAAATAAGATTCACTGAAATTTCAGAAATATCTGAAGGAGTACTAAACAGTCATAAATCTATCGATGAATTTACAATTGATGATTTAATCGGGATTGATAGTGCAACAAGAAATAAACTAAAAGAAAAGTATAAATAATAAATTTTAAACAACTTTTTGTTGTTATTAACGTAAAGTATAGAAAACTCAAAAATGGAAATAGTAAGCACAATATTTTATTTTTTAATTGTAATCGGTGTCTTGGTTTTTGTACATGAATTCGGACATTTCTTTGCCGCAAGAATGACGGGCATGAGAGCTGAAGTATTCGCTTTCGGTATGGGGTACAGATTATTCGGTTACAACAGAATTAACGGATTTTCATTCGGCAAACTTGATGAGAATGCAGAGCTTGGTAATCATACCGATTACAGAATCTGTGCATTCCCTATCGGCGGATATGTAAAGATTCCTGGTATGATTGATGAAAGCATGGATAAAGGCTTTGTTAATACTGAACCACAGCCATGGGAATACAGGGCAAAACCTGTCTGGAAAAGAATGATAGTTATTACTGCGGGTGTAATTATGAACATATTGTTAGCATTCCTTGTGTTCTATTCATTATCAATATTTAAAGGTAAGTCGTTAATTGATACAACTACAATAGGATATGTAGCTAAAAATTCTACAGCCGCTGAATTCGGAATTCAAAAAGGTGATAAGATATTAACTATCAACAATCAGAAAATCAATTATTGGGACGATGTTCAGAGTGCACTTTATATTGACAATCTTGGTGAATCCATAGCATTAAATATCCAGAGAGATTCTAAAGAAATAACCATAAAAATACCTAAAGAGAAAGTAGGAATCTTAAGTGATAAAACTTTCGGATTGTATCCCGATAAAATGACTCCTGTTATAAATAGTACCTTCTCGGGTAAACCTGCCGATAAAATCGGTTTAACGAAGGGTGACGTTATAACAAACGTTGGAACTGAAAGCATCGGGAACACGCAGGAGCTTGTTGATAATATCAAATTAAACACGAACAAAGAAATTGAATTGAAATGGCTGCGAAACGGTAATCCTATGAGTTCAAAGATTACTGTAGGTGCTGATTCTACTATCGGTATTGACATTTCGACAAAGTACGAAGGAAATGTTATTGAAAAGAAGTATAACGTCATTAGCGCAATTCCACATGCATTCAGCGATATGTATTATTTCGGAGTTGAAGTATTCTTTAAATCGATAGGAAAAGTTATCACTGGTGACATACCATTTAAAAAAGCCATTGGCGGACCTATTAAAATTGCTCAGGCATCTGCTCAGTCTGCTGAAAGCGGATTTGCTTCTTTCATTGGCTTTGTAGCATTGTTGTCTATGTCTTTGGCAGTTATTAATATTCTTCCCTTCCCTGCACTCGACGGAGGTCATTTTGTTATTTTAATATTTGAAGCAGTATTCCGCAGACCGGTATCTTATAAAGTACAGATTGTTCTTCAGAATGTAGGCTTTATTCTTCTTATAGCTTTAATGCTTTTTGTTATCTACAACGATATTATTTCTATAAAATAAGTTCGAGATTCTTTATAAACAAAAAGGCAGTCAAGTTTGACTGCCTTTTTGTTTTCCATACTTATATTACTTTTATCTTGCGAACAACGAAATAGTCTGGCCCTGTTCAGCAATTTCTTTTATGCTGCTTTTATCCGAAACTTTTTCTTTATCCTTCAAAGGATTAATGTATTGCTTCATCCTCATCTCGTATATGTACGTTAATTCTTCTTCAATCTTATGAGTAATATCATAAATTGATTTTGATTTATTAACTTGATTTGAGTTTGTTGAATTACTCATTTCTTTTTACCCTTTCCGATTTAAAACATTTATCATTATATAATGCCATACTTTTTACAATTTCCGTGCCAATATAAAAACGTCAAAATTAAGCTTATATTAACAATTTTACAGGAAAAATATCAGTTTAATCCAAGTATATACACTACATTTATAGTATGTTAACTATAATCTTAGAATCTTGTATTTACACCAAATGTAGGAAGTATCGGAAACATTCCGGTAACTTTTTGCTTTACAGAAAGGTCAGAATTAATCGTATAACTGTATCCAAGAACATTCTTTCTGTTGTAAACATTAATTACGTCCAGATAGAAAGTCCAGTCTGCATTCCAGAATCGCGTATTTGCCGAAAGTCTTATATCAAGACGATGATAAGCCGGTTTTCTTGAAGAATATTTATTAGCCTGTTCACCATAATCGAGATTAAATATCACCTGATTCGTCATCGGATTGACTACAAGTGTATCGCTCACAATTCTTGGTGTAACTCCAACGGGCTGAGTGAAAGGAAAATTGCTCGCATAATTCCATCTTGCCCCTACTTCAAACCAGTTGTTGACACGATAGTTTAAAACGATGTTAATGTTGTGAGTCTGGTCAAACCTGAACGGTGTTTCTATTCCGTAACTATCACGGGTT
>CAIUQV010000648.1 GCA_903901375.1 uncultured Ignavibacteriota bacterium | reverse complement strand
TGATATAAAGAAACTTGTACCTGAAGGTATAGAAGGGATTGTGCCTTATAAAGGACCTTTGAAAGATACAATCTATCAGATTGTCGGCGGACTTCGTGCATCAATGGGGTATTGTGGAGCTAAGGATATAAATGCTATGCGTTCAAAGACAAAGTTCACTAGGATTACTAATTCCGGTTTAAGGGAAAGTCATCCTCATGATGTGAAGATTACAAAAGAAGCACCAAATTACGGAGCGAAAGGTTAGTGCTTTTTAGATACTTAAGAGAGATTTGAATTAAACGAAAAGATTTAATATTTTGTTTAAAGAGTAAAATTAAAATATAATTAATATGGATAACTTCAATAATCAGCAATATGTACATGCAAGACCCGTTGAAACTGCAGGCTCTGGCGAAATGGTCCGGAGGTTTATGCTGGCAGTTTATAACTGGATGACTCTCGGTCTTGGGCTTACTGCAGTTGTGGCTTTTGGAGTAGGACGTACTTCTTTAGTCGAATTAATTTTTACCGTTCCCGGACTTTTCTGGGGTATAATAATTGTACAGTTTCTGGTAGTCCTCGGAATGTCATTCCTGATGAATAAAATACCCGCTGTTGTAGCTGTCGGTTTATTTTTCTTATATGCTTTTCTCACTGGTATTACTTTCTCAGTTTTATTTTTGGTTTATACTCAAAGTTCAATTGCTTTTACATTCTTCACTTGCGCAGCTATGTTCGGTGGCATTAGTATATTTGGTTATATAACTAAAATGGACCTGACACGGTTTGGTGGTTTCTTAATGATGGGACTATTCGGATTAATAATAGCTTCTGTTGTTAATATCTTTTTGCACAGTTCAACAGTTTATTGGCTGACATCTTATGTAGGTGTTATAATATTTGTTGGTCTTACTGCCTGGGATACTCAAAGAATAAAAAAGATGGGTATGTTTATGGATTCAAACAGTGAAGACGGAAAAAAGGCAGCAATTTTCGGAGCACTTATGTTGTATCTCGATTTCGTAAACTTATTCCTTTATCTATTAAGGTTTATGGGTGGCAGAAAGAGCTAGGACCTGATTAGTTTTTAAGAAAAGGTTGTTATGCAAATACATAACAACCTTTTCTTTTTATACAAACTTTACTTAAAACCAAAATATATTCCTAAACCGAAATATGACTCTCCAGTACTTAGTCCTAAATTCAATAGTAAACCGGTATAAGGTGTGAGTTTTACTTTGAAGTCGAGACCGCCTTTGAATATTAATTCGTTCTTTGCTTTTGTAGATTCTTTAGAGATGAACTGGTATGCACCTCCGCCGTAAATATCGATACGGAGAATTTGACCTTCGATTGATGAGCGGGTGTATAGATTGACGTGTGTAACGGGGGAATAGTCGCCTGAAATTTCAGATAACCAAATAACGTCTGCTCCGGTACGAAAGCCAACTGAGAGCCAGGATTGCTTTTTGTTTCTGTTGCTGAAAATATCGTAGTCTAAAGCACCGCCGATTTTTTTGCTCCAAATACCAAAAGAGCCGTCTAACTGTACGCTGCGGAATTGTGGGTTGAATTCGAAGTCGGCTAATACAACTTTGTCCTGAGAGAAGGAAGAAGCAGAAAATGTTATTATTATAAATAGTGCAAATAGTGTTTTTTTCATTCTGTAAATAAGGTTGATGCAAATTAATATTTTTGTGAGAGTGATTAAAGAGAGAAGGAGTGTATTTTCGCGTTCCCAAAGTGAAGCGGCTGTGTGAAAACACAACTTCTGTCATCTGTCATTCCAGCGAAAGCTGGAATCCAGCCCCTAATACCTGTTTTTATTTCACTCTCTTACGTCAATGAGTCATTTTCACACACCCTCTGGACCTTGGGAACTATGAGCGGTGCGTTATACCAATTACAATTGCCGTGTAGCACCTACGGTGCTTGATTTATTTGATTTTTACTCTATATTTTATTTTTCATCTTTAATATTTAATATTTCTTTATATCCACCTTCTGATTACAAATTCTTTGTTCTTCCAGGCACGCTTACCGAATTCATTTACTGGTTTGAAATCTTCCATTATTCTTGAAAGCCTTGCTTTCAGTTCAGATGTATGAACACCTTTATCAGGTGAAGACTCTATAGCTGTGTTTTCATCAAGGACAATCACTACGTGCCCCTTTATCACAATAAGATCAAGTGGACGCAATAAAGGGATTATATCCTCGAGTGTTTTATCCTCTATGTTAACTGGTTTACCGAATTTTAAAAGTGATGATGTATTCCGTGGTGTATATCCGCCTGTTGATTGATAAAGCAACCCTGAACAGTCAACACCTTTTAATATCCATAGGTTTTTTGTGCGGGTATCTATCTCCGATTTTGGCTTATAAAATTCAAGCATTGAATAAATTCCATCAGCATAGTTTCCTCCCCACATATAAGGATATCCAATTAAAGATTTCATAAAATTCACGACATCTGACTGTGTAGGTTTTTCAATAATTCTACCATTAGGTTTTTCGTACGTTGTGTTTACGAACCGGCAGTCAACATAGAAATCTCCGTTGTACTGATAATCATCTGTCTTAACTTTATAGTATTTTAAACCCTTGTCCTGAAATTCAACTATCTCAATTATATTAAAAACTGTTCCCGGAAAGGCTATAAACTCCATTTCTCCTATTAATCCTCTGTTGTCTAGTTTTACTGTTGATCCGTCATT
>CAIUQV010000647.1 GCA_903901375.1 uncultured Ignavibacteriota bacterium | reverse complement strand
GAGACTCTACTTATTTTTTCAACTGAAATTTAATCAATATCGGCGGAGAAGCTTGTTTTACTCTATTAGATAATAGAGAAAACTATAAAAGATTATAATATCTCATAATGTTAAATTAAAATACACTTTTATATAATAAGAAATTTTCTATATTTATAGTAAATAATAAACATGAAAAGAGAATATAACATAATAATCGAACAGGATTCCGAAGGGTATTACATTGGGTCTGTTCCTGAATTGAAAGGGTGCCATAGTCAGGCAAGATCTATTGACCAGTTAATGCTCAGGATGGAAGAAGTGATTGAGCTTTGTGAGGAAGTTTCAGGAAAAGCAAAGAAGAAAACAAGGTTTGTCGGTATTCAAAAAATGGTAATTGGATAATGCCAAAGACTCCAAGCTTAACAGGTAAAGAGATTATTAAATCATTAATCAAACTCGATTTCGATGTGGTTCGTGTTAAAGGTAGTCATCATTTCTTACAGCATAAAGACGGGCGCTGTACAACAGTACCTGTTCATTCCAAAGAAATAATCGGACCGGGATTATTTAATAAAATCTTAAAGGACTGCGAAATTACTATTAAAGACTTAAAGTAGGATCTTATAATTCTATTGCATTTCGGCAGAGACTTTAATTTTACTCCTCACCCATACAGTACAACCACCCGTCTTTTGAAGCAACAAGCACTCTGCCGTTGTAAACTATTGGAGTGGCTTCGAATGTAGATGACTTCTTTTCAAGCAGAGTAAAATTATATTCCTCGTCAAACTCAAACAGGAATATTCCCTCGTAACTGCAGGCGATTAGTTTATCTTTAAATATTATAGGTGTGGAAATGGACGAACCGATTTTATATTTGAAGACCAGCTCAGGTTTGTCAACTATCGTTCTGCCGTCAAAACTCTTAGTCGTACCGTCAATGCTCTTGTAGTCTACTACGTAGAGGTAACCGTCTATTCCGCTGAATGCTGCGAGTGATTTTGTGCCCGAAGATTTGTATTTGTCATTTATTCCCGCACTTCCAATCACACCGCCATCCCAGGAAAGCAGTTTAAGGTTTCCAACCGGATAATACCAAACAAGCGCATCTTCAGGCGGTAGAGCAGGATTGAGTTTTAACACTCCGCCGTTGCCCGCGATGAATTGTTTTTCAACCGGTACTAACAAACAACTGTCTTCCGTTACTACCGGCGAACCATTAAGGTCTGAACCTATAAAATATTCCCAGTCGATTTCCCCGCTCGATACATTGTATCCATAAACATATCCCGTACCGGCAGCTATATAAACTCTGCCGTTTAAATAAGAAGGCGATGATTCTGTTATTATATTTCCGCCGTGTCTTGCTAAGTCCTGTTTGGTGAATAGATTCAGCTCATTAAATATCTCAGGTTCGTAATACTTACCAATCGCAGTTGCATAATCATCATTAGGATTAAACACTTTGAAGATTCCGTTCTCAAGCCCTATGTATGCTGTATCTCCAACGATTAATGCAGAACCGTCAACATCGCGGCTGTTACTTCGTGTGCGTTCAACCCTCATCCTGTAAAGCTCCGCTCCTGTCAAAGCAGATATACCTCTGTAATTATATTCTGCTCCCGCCGGCTGCCTGCTGCCCTGAAGTATAACAAGTTTTCCATCTTCGCTTTCGGCATTCTTATTATAATACAATGTTCCCGTTCCTTTTATTCCGTCATCAAAAGCATATTTCCAGATTATGTCACCAGTCTCAAAATCTATCTTTCTTAAATTATAATCATATGAACCCTGTAGTAAAAACAAATCTCCTTTCTCTTTGAACAGTAGCGGCTGTCCCGTCCATCCAGCACCGTATCTCATATTCGTACCTGCGTTGTTAAACGGCATATGTGAAGGTGCTCCGCCAAGCCAGCACTTCCATACAATGTTTAGCGAAGACGGCGGGTTTTCTCCATAGTAGCATCTCTTTTCATCACCAAGAAAAGAGCCAACTACTATTTCTATGTCCTCGGGTATAGCAACTGTATCAAGAATTACTTGCGTCGATGTGTCTGATTGAATAATAAACTGAGGTTCTTCTTTTTTGCAGGAGAAAAGAAATGAAGTTATTACAATTAATATTATTGATATCGTTTTAATAATCTCATCACGTTCCCGGATATAAACCCGGGAACGAATAAATGGTAATTCTATTTACAAATAAAACTTTCTTCTTACTTTATCTTCTTCATCAGATATTCCACAAGGTTGTCCTTGTTGATTCTCTCCTGCACCATTGTGTCGCGGTCGCGTATTGTCACCGTGTTATTCGTCAGTGTTTCCGAATCTACGGTAATGCAAAACGGTGTTCCGCATTCATCCTGACGGCGGTACCTTCTGCCCACAGCACCTGAATCGTCGTAGAATACTCTCATATAATTTCTTAAGTCTTCAGTGATGTTTGCGGCAATGTCCTGCATTCCGTCACGGTTAACCAGAGGAAACACAGCCGCCTTAATCGGTGCAAAGGATGGATGCAAGTGAAGCACTGTACGTACTTCAGTCGACTTTGTGCCGTCCGAGTTTTCTTTCGCTACTTCTTCTTCATCGTATGAATTCAAAAGGAATGCCATAAAACTTCTTGATGCACCGGCAGATGTTTCAATCACAAACGGAGTGAAACGTTCTTTCGTCTGATCGTCAAAGTATTCAATCTTCTTACCTGAATATTCGGTATGTCGTTTTAAATCAAAGTCTGTTCTGTTGTGAATCCCCTCTATCTCACCGAAGCCAAACGGAAATTCATATTCGATGTCAACTGCTGCCTTCGCATAGTGTGCAAGTTTTTCATGCACATGTATGTTCAGCTTTTCCTTTGCAATGCCGTGCTTTATAAACCAGTTTATGCGCTGCTCTTTCCAGTAGTCGAACCACTTTTCATCTTCATCCGGACGGATAAAGAACTGCATTTCCATCTGTTCAAACTCGCGTGTGCGGAAAAGAAAATTCTTTGTGTTGATTTCATTCCTGAATGCCTTGCCGATTTGCGCAATACCGAACGGAAGTTTCTGGCGCGAGGCTTCCTTCACATTAAGGAAGTTCACGTAAATTCCCTGTGCTGTTTCCGGACGCAGGTAAACAACGTTCGAAGAATCCTCAAGCGGACCCACGAATGTCTTAAACATTAAATTAAAATTTCTTGCCTCGGTAAACTTGCCTTCCTGATGGCACTTACTTGCTTTGCGGCCTTTGTATCCCTTGTTGCCGCAATCAGTCTCTTCAAGCAGGTCAGCACGAAAACG
>CAIUQV010000646.1 GCA_903901375.1 uncultured Ignavibacteriota bacterium | reverse complement strand
TTTTTAGAATTGATGGTTACGGTTGTACCTTGTTTGACGTTGCCGTCTTTATCTTTTTGATTAAAGTTATAGATTTCGTCCCAGGAGCCTACATCACTCCAGTCAAAATGACTTCTTATGGTGTGAACGTTCTTAGACTTTTCCATCACACCATAGTCTATTGAAATCCCTTTCAGCTGGGAGTATACAGCTTCCAGTACTTTTGCAAAGTCATTTTTAAGCAAACTCTTTTCGAGTTTCAGCAAGGCAAGGTGAAGATCGGGTATAGACTCTTTAATTTCCTCGAGCATAGTATCGACTCTGAAAATAAACATACCGCTGTTCCACAGAAAATCACCGCTTTCTATAAATGCCTTTGCGGTTTCAAGGTTTGGTTTTTCGGCAAACGTTTTAACTTTAAAAACCCGGTCGTCCGGTTCGTTAGTTTTACCATTCTTTATCTTTACGTCAGTGTAGTGGTCTGTATCGTACTGAATATAACCATAACCGGTTTCCGGTTTGGTTGGATTTATACCAAGAGTAACAATGCCCCCATTATCGTTTGTAAAAGAAAGTCCGCACTTAACGACTTTCTGAAACTCGTCCACATCTTTAATTATATGGTCAGAAGGAACTACAAGTACATTTGCTTTAGTGTTGAATTGCTTTATGAACAAGCAGGTTAAGCCAATACACGGTGCCGTATTTCTTCCAAAAGGTTCGCATATAATATTTTCTTCGGGAATTTTAGGTAAGTGTTTTTTAGTAATTGACTTGTATGCAATATTTGTTACAATAAATATGTTTGAAGGAGATACAACGCCCTCTAAACGTTTAAAGGTCTGCTGTATCATAGAGCTATGTTCGTTTTCAATCTTCAGGTATTGCTTCGGCAGTTTTGAAGTACCTTTAGGCCAGAACCTTGTGCCAATACCTCCTGCCATTATTACTGCATAATTATTCATTTGTTTTTGGTTTTTGATAAAATATTTTAACCGGGTCATTTAAGAACGATAAAAAAGTATCAAAATCTTTAACCGGTTTATCAAGGTATATTAATTTAAAACTGTAAATTAAGTATTTAAAAACTTCGGTTACTTCATCTTTAAACGGGTCTATACGATAATTCTGAACAAACTTTACAAACACATATCCGGCTTCTGCAAGATGTGCCACCTTGTTCATTTCAAGAACACGGGCAATATTAACAATTTCTCTGAACAAAGCAAAAGTTACCGATAATTTCCGAAGAGATTCGAATGGATAGGTTTTATCTTTCATTCCCGCAATTATCTGAAAAGTGTCTTCAAGCTCGGTAATTTTTTCTCTTAAAATAATATAAGCGTCGTATTCACTGCTATCTTTAAACTCTTTTATTAAATTACTTTCTTCCTCTCCAAAATCATATTTCTTCTTTTCAAAATCTTCTCTGTCGGCGAGTAATTTATTAAGTTCGTTTTGAATGTTTTCGAGTTCTTTAATGGTTTTATCAAACCCCTTTAACTCATCGCCCTTAATTAAATTTTCAATACCGGCAAGAGATAATTTAAACACTTCAATATTTTCCTTTGTTACGACCAGTTCCTTAAATTTAATATCCAGGCAGAATTTCATGGAATCATATATTCCGGAAATTATTTCAAATGATAATTTTTCGGATTCTTCTTTCAGTCTTTCTATTAAAGGATAAATCTCCTGAAGAATAGCATCCCTCATTTCGAGGTCCGGATCTTTTGATTCTGAAATTAAGATTAAATCATCCAAAAGACCTGATATAAGTCTGTTTTTCTCGTAAAGTCCTTTTTCGTATTTAAGGAATTCTGAATTTAAGACTTCTTCGGTGGTTTCTTTTTCAATTGCGAGAAGTTTTTCTTCGACTTCCTTGTCGGTTTCTGCTGCAATATCATTCGAAGGTGTTTCCTGCTTGATATCGGGTTCGTTAACAGGGATTAGATCTTTAAGGATTTTACTTTCGGGAATATTGTCTGTGAAATCTGCAAACCCATCTTCCCTGTCCTCTGTTTCTTTTTCACTGTCAACAAAAGGCGTTTCTATAAATACAGTATTATCTTCTAACGTTTCTTCCCCGGTTTCCTCGCTATCCAGCTTTTCAAAGAAATCGGCCAGATTTTCATTGTTCTCTTCTGTGTTTTCTTTTAAACTTTCAAACAACCCTGTTTGCTCTTCCGGTATTGGCCCCACAGGCAATTCCGCGGGAGTTTCATCTGTATCTGTAAAGAGTGTATCACCGGACAAATTCTCGTTGTCTTCTATAGTATTTTGAATAATATCGGAATTATTGTTTGATCCAGTGACCGGAAAATTAAATACATCTTCATTTCTGTCATCAAAAAATACTTCATTAGAGTCGAATTCCGGAATACTGTTTTCTGCTAAATCATCTGCCAGCTTCATATATCCATCACCGGGAGACTCGTAATTTTCGTTTATAGTAGATTCCCTGAACTCTTCGGTTACAAGTTCGTTATCAAGTTCCTCAACTTTAAAAGTTGTTTCTGCAAGCAGATAAACGGGAGCCTCTTCCGGGACGTCTGAGTCTTCAATAATAAACTTTGTGTCAATTTCTTCGGGAATGAATTCTTCCGGAGCAATCAGTTCAAGGTCATAGAAGGTTTGAAAATATGAATCGATATAATTTCTGTCTGTAACATAATTCTCCATAAAATTATCAAGTGTAATACTGCCCGCCTCAACTTTTTTCAACATAAAAATTAAATAACTTGTCAGACGTCTTAACTTCTTGATTCCCGAAAGGATGTAAAGCTCCTTCAGAATATCATCTGCCATCTTCAACGAGTTGAGCACAGTGATTACCTTAACATATTCCCGGCTGTTTGAATATTCCAAAAATCCGGACTCCACTTTAGCAACAACAAATTTTATATAATCAATATTATTCAAATTAACTCTGTCTTTTCAATATGCGGAAATTATAAAACTTCGATATAACCTTAAAGGTTAATATATTTATCTTTTAAATTTATAATTCGTTTAATTTAAATATTCTTTACAAAACAGCGGAATTAAAATCAATGTTATAGTTAAACTAAAACAATTTCTTGAAAATCAAAAATTTCAAACTTGACTTAAATGTATTCTTTGATTAATATTATCTACTCAAACGTTAAGAAGTTTTTCTGTTAGTAGATTGTTAATAAGTTTTTTTACTTCCCGACAATTAACGGGACCAAAAAACAGATTTATGATGTTACTAACAAAGATTGTTAATAAGTTTTAGTTGGTTTCTTAACTACATTAAAAATATAGCAATTAATCAGGATTAGGGAGTGTTAATTCCGGCAGAAAAATACCTTAATATTTAAAGGAGATTTAAACAGGGTGCTTAAAGTAAAGCATTAAGTAGTATTGATTTGTTAATAATTATATAAGTTCATTAGATGAGTAATTCCTTTACTAATTCACAGGATAAAAACAGACAGACACGGATAGAGACAAAACAGGAACGTCTTTCAAGAGAAGGGGCGACAGAAATCTGGGAAAAGTTTATCGATTTGTTAGCTCAAAATCTTAAACCCTCAGAAATCAGCACCTGGTTTTCGGTTTTAACACCCAAAAAGTTTGAAAATAACGTTTTAACAATACAAGTTCCAAGCAAAGATTTTTATGGAATGATTGAAAAGAGATATAATAAACAGATTTCTTCCATAATCGACAGCGGTTTACTTGGTGAAAACGGTAAGCTTGCATATATTGTATCGCAGGAAAGTTTATTCGACTCAGGAACAGAAACTTCAGCCGAGAAAACAGAACCGTCTAAATACGAAAACCCAAAGATTTCGAACTTTCAATATCCTTACGGAGCTCAAAAAACTTTTACCAAAGAAGAAGAAAAGGAACCCTTTGTTTCAAACCTATACTCAAAACATACATTCGAGAATTTTGTAAAAGGAGAAAGCAACGAACTTGCTGTTGCGGCGGCTTTTGCAATAGCCAATAATCCAGGTGGCTTATACAATCCCTGCCTTGTATACGGAGGTGTCGGTGTCGGCAAAACCCACCTTGTTCAGGCAATAGGAAATGAGATAGTAAGGCAGTATCCGGAAAAGAAAGTTTATTATTTAACTACTCCTGAGTTTACAAATCAGTTTACGACAAGTATAGCGAGGGAAAGGTTTGATTTCTCCAACGGTAAGGGCGGAACAAAAAAACTTGACAGTTTTTATAAATCTCTCGATGTTTTAATTTTAGATGACATACAAAACCTTGAGGGAAAACCCGGGACACAGGATTTTATGTACCAGATTTTCAATTCACTTTATAACAGCAAGAAACAGATTATCTTTTCGAGTGATAAGCCAATTAACCAGCTGAAGAGTATTGAAGAGCGTCTTATTTCAAGATTCCAATGGGGAAGAATAGTTGATATACAATTACCAAGCTGGGAGATGCGCGTTGCAATTATTCAAAGAAAACTTGAAGAGGCAAATATTGAAGACGTTCCGGAAGAGGTTATACATTATATAGCAACAAATATTAAAGACAGCATACGTTCTATTGAGGGTTGTATTGTAAACATTATTGCTGAAAGTATGTTTGTAAGCAAGGGAGAGGTTAACCTCGAACTTGCAGAGCGGGTTGTTCAGAAATTTTTAGGTAACGTAAGAAAAGCAAAAAGCGTATCTATAGAGAACATAATTTATGCCACGGCAGAGTACTTCAAAATTTCAGAAAATCAGATTTTATCCCGCAAAAGAACAAAAGAAATAGCTTTTGCAAGACAAATTGCGATGTTTCTTGCAAAAGATATGACAAACTTTACACTCGAATCCATCGGGCTG
>CAIUQV010000645.1 GCA_903901375.1 uncultured Ignavibacteriota bacterium | reverse complement strand
GGTGTAGATGCACAGCATGGTGGTGTAGCAGCAGTACTCGGTGTTGCAGCTATTGTTTGCGTAGCAGCAGCTGTCGCAGGAGAAATGCTTCAGGATTTAAAAGCAGGACATATTCTCGGCGGTACACCATGGAAGATGCAGGTTGGTGATATCATCGGTGTTGTAGTATCCGGATTGGTTATGTTTTATGTTTTAAATTTATTAAATCAGGCTGACATTGCGCAGGGTTTACAGCAAAACTATCAGGGTGGTTTCGGAAGCAAAAATCTTTCGGCTCCTCAGGCAGGATTGATGGCAATGTTATCACAGGGTATCGTCGGAGGCAAAATGGCATGGTCGTTAATAATCGTTGGGTTATTAATGGGTATTGCATTCATTATGATGCAGGTAAAAAGTCCGATGCTCGTTTCAGTTGGTATGTACCTTCCTCTTGAAACAACATTTGCCATATTTATCGGTGGTATTATAAAAGGTATTCTTGATATCTTAGTTAAGAAAAATAAATTGAACGAAGCACAGAAAGTAAGGATTGAAAACGTTGGTATTTTACTGGCTTCAGGATTCATTGCGGGTGAAGCTCTTACGGGATTAGGCTTTGCACCGTTTAAGATAGCAGAAATGAAGATTCCTCAGATATTCGCTGAGCCGCCTTTATTAATCGGCTTTGCAATACTTGCAATCATCGGATTGATATTAATCTACATTCCTTTAAAGAATGCAGGAAGTCCTGATGAACCGGCACCTCCAAGTGCAGGAATGTAATAGTATTTTACTGAAGAGGGGCTTTATGAGCCCCTCTTTCATTTTATTCATTTCAAAGTTCTTCGAATAATCTCTTTATTTAATCCTTTATTAAAAGTATTTTTGCATATGTTTAAGAAAAATAAAGCTACAAATATTAACCTTTTAGAACTTACTCCTGTTAGAATTAATAAGCACGAAGAAGTGGAAGGTCTGATTAATATTCTGATTCCCAAGTTTAAAAGGGAATTTATGAAAAAGATTATCCCGAAGAATAAGCCTAAAGATATTAGAGTGAAACTTGATGAACTTGGCTCTGCTACCTGGCTTGCAATGGATGGTAACAAAACAGTGTCTCAGGTCGTAGAAGAATTAAGGGAATCTTTCGGGGAGAAAATTGAACCCGCAGTAGAAAGAGTTACAAAATTTATAAACGGACTTTACAGTAATAATTTATTATATTTTAAAGAACTAAAAAAGGAAAAATAAAAATGTCAGTATTAGGGAATTTAAAACCTGCAGCTATATGGAATCACTTCGAAGAAATGTGCGCGATTCCGCATCCTTCCAAGCATGAAGAAGCAATGAGGGAATATGTCGTTAATTTTGCCAAAAAGAACAATCTTGAGTACGAAGTTGATGAAGTAGGAAATGTCGTAATCCGTAAACCTGCAACTAAAGGTATGGAAAACAGAATGGGTGTCATTTTACAGGGACATCTTGATATGGTACCTCAGGCTAACAGTGATACTAAACACGATTTCGAAAAAGATCCTATCAAACCAAGAATTGACGGTGAATGGGTAAAAGCAACAGGAACTACACTCGGTGCTGACAATGGTATCGGTGTTTGTGCAGCTCTTGCTGTTCTCGAATCAAACGATTTAGTACACGGTCCGATTGAAGCTCTTTTCACTATTGACGAAGAAACAGGTATGACAGGTGCTTTCGGTCTGAAACCCGGTTATTTAAAAGGCGATATACTTATGAATCTTGATTCTGAAGATGAAGGTGAATTATTTATTGGTTGTGCAGGTGGTACAAACGCACTTGCAGAATTCAGGTTTGAAAAAACAGCAGTACCTTCAGACAGTGTTTCTTATAAAATAGTTGTTAAAGGTTTAAAAGGTGGTCATTCAGGATGTGATATTCATCTTGGAAGAGGAAATTCGAATAAGCTTCTGTTCAGGTTTTTAAGACAGGCAGAAAGAAGTTTCGGAGTAAGGCTGGCAGCAGTTGACGGAGGTACTTTACGCAATGCAATACCGAGAGAAGCATTTGCAGTAGTTACAGTTCCAAAAGCCAATGCAAAAGCTTTTGAAGCTGAATTAAAGAATTATGAAGATACAGTCAAGAAAGAATTTGCTTCAGCCGATGCAGGTCTTGAAGTAAAGCTTGAAAAAGCAGATATGCCAGACGGTGTTTTTGATGAGAAAACTCAGAAGAATGTAATAAATTGTGTTTTTGCATTACCGAATAATGTAATCAGAATGAGCAATGATATGCCGGGTCTGGTTGAAACATCTACAAATCTCGCCATAGTTAAATCCGATGATGCAGATAAGAGGATTGATGTTATCTGTCTGTTAAGAAGTTCTGTTGACAGCGGTAAAGAAGCTCTTGAAAGAAAGATGGAATCCGTGTTTGAACTCGCAGGAGCCTCAAACATAGTGTTCGACGGCCAGTATCCGGGATGGAAACCAAATCCAAAGTCTCCTATTCTTCAGGTAATGCTTGAAGGTTATAAGAAACAGTTCGGAACTGAACCAAAGATTGCCGCTATTCACGCAGGTCTTGAATGCGGACTTATCGGTGGTGTATTTCCAAATCTTGATATGATTTCGTTTGGTCCGACAATCCGTAATCCACATTCTCCTGATGAGATGTGCGAAATATCTACTGTCGGAAAATTCTGGGATTATCTTGTTGAAACACTGAAGAACGTTCCTAAGAAATAATTAATATTTTATAATAATATAAAAGCCGGTTGTGTGAACATCCGGCTTTTTTAATTGCTGAGCTTTATATCTATTAAAGTAAAGATATCTTTTATATTCTTGTCGTCAACATCTATTCGTATACCTCTTCCTTCAGCATAAGGTTTAGCTTTACTGAGTTCTTCTTTGATACCTTTATTAACTTTGCTTATAATTACTTCATCGGTTGCTTTCTGTCCGAATACAAGTGCTGCCTTGAAATATTTCTCACGGGGAAGTAAATATATGATTGCTCTTTTCTTGTCTTTGATTCTGAAACTCCACCCGTACTTTGTGCCGGGATAATTCCATTCATCGGATGCTTCAGAACATTTCATATGAACATATTTGTGTATCAACTTCCAGTTCTTAAATGACTTTCCGATAGCTTTCTTCAAAGCATCATCATCAGGTTTTATGCTCTTATCGTTAAAAATACTTGTATCCATAAAGTTTATATTATTGGAGTTCTGATTTTTCCTTCTTTATCATTATAGAATTTGCTTATGATAAAATTATACGTCATTCCACCTGCTGCAGCACCAATGAACAGAGGAATTAAAAGTTCATAATTCAATATCGTTGTCCGGAAAGATATATACAGCAAAGTTGAACCGGTAATTACTACACTCGTTATTAATCCGGATATTGCTGAGGCAATAATTCTTCTGTAGTTTATTAATACTCCACCGATTAAACCAAAACCGATATTAACAAGCCAGAGTATTTGTATGTTCGGTATTAAAACCACTTTTACTGTCATCCTTGGCTGGTTTGTAAATCCCATATACGTCATGGCTAAAACACAGGTAGCGATTAGTAATAGAAAACCTAATGCTGCTAAAATTTTGTCAAATGTTTTCAAATATTATCTCTTTTATTGATTTCATTTATTACTGCTTCTGCATACATATCTGC
>CAIUQV010000644.1 GCA_903901375.1 uncultured Ignavibacteriota bacterium | reverse complement strand
CTCAGGGTCTATTTTCAGTATTTCTTCGTATGCTTTAATAGATTCTTCATTCTTATTGGCAAACCTGTAAGCTCTTGCAAGGAATTCACGTGCCATTAAGAAAGTCGGGTCTGATTCTACTACTGCCTGGAACTCTGGTGCTGCTTCCAGGTATTTCTTCTGGGAATAGTAACAGAAACCTTTGTACAGTTTAGCAAACATATTCTTATTCCCGAGGTCAATTGACTTCTGGAATTTCTCGAGTGCTTCATCGTATTTCTCAGCTTTATAAAGAGATTTACCCCATTCGAAGTATGTTTCGGAGTCATCGTCTGTAGTATCTTTGTTTACAGCCATATTGTAACTCTTGTATGCTTCTTCATAAGATTTCATGCTTGTATTAACCTTTGCGAACTTCTGAAGGTCTTCAATATCATAGTCTCTGATTGATACTTTATTAAAGAACTCAATTGCTTTAGTTAAGAACTCAGTCTTGTTTGCTTCGTCAAGGTCGGCTTTTTCCGTATAGATATAAGCAGTATAAAGATTACCTGTTATAGACCTTGGGTCGCTTTTAAGAACTTCATCGAGTATCTTTAAAGCTTCGGTGAATTTCTCGTTTGCCTGGTCTGTCTGGTTTCTCTGTGCATAGTATGAACCCTGTGCGTAGAGAGTTTTAGCATAGTATGAATTACCTTCCTGCGAACCCGGCATCAGCTGGCTGTATTTCTTGAATGCTTCAAGTGCTTCCTGATATTTATTACCGAAATACATAATCTTTCCTTTTCCAAGGTAAGCATCGGCAAAATTCGGGTCTAAGTTTATAGCATTATCGTATTCAATGATTGCTTCATTGTATTTTCTCTGCTTCGCATAGCAATCTGCAAGTCCAGTGTAAGCAGACGGAATCTTCTTAAGTGCAATTGCTTTCTTATAATAATCAGCTGCAAGCTTGAAAGAACCTCTTATTTTATAAGCATCGCCTAAACCGACGTACACTTTGGGATTTTCTTTGCTTACAGAAGTAGCTCTTGTTAGCACAACTATTGCATCGTCAATCTTTCCCTGAATTGAGAGGTTATTAGCCTGAGCAATCATAAGGTTTATATTATCGGGCTCTACTTTCAATCCCTTTTTAAAGAGACTGTTTGCTTCGTCGTATTTTTTCTGCTCACTGTACAGGTTACCGAGGGTAATCATAGCGTCAATACCTTCATCATCTTGTGCGAGAGCTTTTTTCAGATTCTCTTCAGCTTTCTGAACCGAACCTGTTTTATAAAGAGCAAGTCCGTAGTAGTAATAAGTTTCATAATTCTGCTTTGAAGCCACAGCTTTGCTTAAAGCGTCTACGGCAGTAACAAAATCTCCCCTGCCTATTGCATCTTTACCTTTTTGCAAATCGTCCTGTGCATTTGATACTGTAATAAACGCAAAGAACATAAATGCTGCCAATAAATAAATTTTAATCTTAAACATTTTCTTAATATTTAAATTAGTCTAATTGAATTACTTTTACCGGTTGAGTGATGGGAACAAGTCCCCTTTCTAAAAACACTTTCTGTCCGTCTTTATTTCTCAAAAACGTAATCCAGCCTGTTGAAAGCTGAATATCGAGAATAGTTGTATAAGCTATTATTTTCCTGAGGTACGGATATTTTCTTGTAAACACAAGTCCCTGATGGAGTTCGGCAAAATCTTCCTGTTTGCCGTTTGCATAAATTCTTGAAATCCTGAGCGGTTTAACAGTTGTATCGAGGGAATCCTGATTACCTTTGGCAAGCCATCCGAGGTTTGTTATTCCTATGGAATTTTTGTTTTCTCTGACCATTTCAAGCATCTGTGTGCTTGTGGAACAAATCACTGCTGCCTTTAAATAATCTTTTCCCATAAGGACGGAATCCTTAACGTAAGAATAAGTAGCTGAATTAGGTCTTTGAATGAAAACCTTAATTTTATTATCGTTGCCCTTCATCTTTGAGAGTACGTTGGCGTTCTGCTCTTCATCCTGGGCTTTTATCTGGCTCCACTGAGTATAATCTCCGGTGAATATCTTTGAGAGGTCGTCCGAAGTAACCCTGGTTACAGGATTATCATTATTAACTACAAAGCCTACGGCATCAACAGCTACTTCCTGCCTCTGAAAATCAATCTTGTATTCCTTAAGGTATTTCTTATCTTCTTCGGTCAAGTCGGTTGTAACAAGTATCAGCTTGGTATCTTTGTTAAGAAAATCAGTAATGGCAACTTTAGTAGGTTTAACGGAATAGTTAATCTTTGCTTCGGGGTTAAGTCTTTCAAACTCGCTTTTAAGGTATGGAAGCACAGGCTCGATGTTCTCGTCAACTTCGATTGACATCTCACCGATAGTAGCTTTAGATTTGATTTCAGTAAAATCACAACCGCTAATAAGAGCTAATAATATTAAGATTAATATTTTTGATATGTGATTCATATAATTGGTGTATAAAGTACAGGCGGCATAAAAGCCGCCTGCACTGTTATTTATACTTTTTGTTTTCTAATAATGTCTTCCTGAGCTTGCTTAATCTTATCAATCTTTTCCTGACGTTTCAAGACTTTCCTCTTGTTATAAACCTGCAGGTATCTGTAGAAACCGTAGGCAAAGAATATAAGTCCGAGAACCAGCCTTGTATTCAATTCAACTCCCGGCAAAACTATACCGCTGAGCAGAAGAACACCCATGACGATACCTACTGTAGCTGAGAATAAATTTATGTACAATGCACTATTCATCTCCAGATGAATTAGTTATCGCCTTTCTTTTCTTCCTTCTTATCGTCGTCGCCTGATTCTTTCTTGAATTTACCAGTCAGAGTAAAGCTGAATGGAACGCTGACCCAGCAGCGTACAGGCTGTCCCTGCTGGAGAGCAGGAGTGAACTGAAGGTTCATAACTTTATTTGAAACTTCATCTCTGAAAACATCCGGTCCGTTAAAACCACCGACCTGAATGACTGAACCGTCAGGACCGACGAGGACTTTAACAGTGACTTTACCTTCAATACCGCTTGATTTTGCAATTTCAGGATATCTCATTGAACCTTTAACTGAAGCAAGGTTAACTGCCACAGGTGGTTTATCAACTTCAAACTGCTGGAAGGTCTTGTTTTCTTTCTTTTCTTTCTTCTCTTCCTTCTTTTCCTTATCTTCAGTCTTCTTTAAGTCAACCTGTAATTTACCTGTTTCTTTATTAGGATCAACGTTTTCGCTACCTTCTGAAGACACGAAAGCTTTAATCTTTTCAGTTTCTTCAACCTTCTTAATAGTTTCAAGGTCTGCTTTTTCCTTAGCAACCGGCTCCGGAGTTAAAGCTGACATATCTTTTAAAGCGTCCGGCTGTTTAACTTCAAGGTCCGGTGGAGGAGGAGTGTTTTCCTCTTCGTTAGCAGCGTCCTGAGTCTGAATATCTTTTAATTCAATATCACGTTTAATCTGCAATTGTCTTTCGAGCTGAACCTGTTCGATGTAGAGAGTGACTACATAAGTTCCGATAAGAAAAACGTGAATAATAATTGCAAACATTAAACCTCTTGATGCAAATTTCTTAAAATTCTTTTTCAGTTCCGGCGCACCGTACTGCATACGGGTATCTATTGCCTCCTGAAAGCCCTGAATTTCTTTATTTTCTGTTGCCATAAAATTAACCTCCGAATTAAAGGTATTAATAAAATTTTCTAATTTTTATACTCTTGATGTATTAAATTGTTCCCCATGCATCTATGCAAATATAAACATTTTATTGCTGAAAAAATATTGATAAATCATTAAATCTTTACAAAACAGAATTATTTATTCACCGGCGGGAAGTATGGTAATACTCCGATTGGGTTTGAAAAATATTTCTTTACGATTTCAGCAGAAGACAAATCTCTTGCGGGAGTATCTCCTTTTATTTCATCTATATCAACATAAAAATCAATCAGATATTCAGCAGATTTAGCACTGTCGAGAATATCCCCTATTTTATAAGCACCGGTAACGTCGTTTATATTCTGGAAATAATATACACTCTTCTTTGTTTTTTGCTTTTCGGGAAGCTTAGCATCGTAACCCATATAAACACCTGAAACAGGAATAGTTTTAGGGTTTACTACGAAGAACTTTCTTTCAGTAACAAAATAGTTTCCTTCGAGAATATTGTACAGGTTCGAAGCAAGCAGATACTTTTCCTCGTCTTTTGAGAGAGAATCTTTCGGCTCATAATTCTCGGGTGCGAAGCCAACCACTCTTGCAGTATATCCTCTGTGTGCAAGAACGAGAGTTCCGATAGGACATTCTTTAAAGACTTTCTTAACGTCTTCGTGACGCATTCTGATACAACCGTGTGAAGATGGTCTGACACCTAAAAAGCCATAATAACCGGTACCGTTTAAAGAATGGAAACCGATACCCTGATTAAACGGCATAAACCAATACATTTCAGCATTATTGTACTGAGAAGATTCGTGTCTTTCTTCTTTATGGAAAATAGCGAACAATCCGGGTCTGGATTCGATAGCTCTGTCCTGATATTTATTACCTGAAGAGATGGCATATTTCTCGACTTTACCGTTTCTCCAGTGCTGGTAAAGCATTTGCTGGTCTATTCTAAGTTCAAGCCAGCAGTCCTTATCAGTGTAAACAGTATCTTTAAGGCCAACGGAAACATCGGATTCGGAAAGAATATTGAATTTGCTTGCCATATTCTGGATGTTAGCAGAATTGCCGAAATACTCGGTAAAGCCTTCAATTTTAGGATTAACATTACCCAATACCTGTTCATTTGTCTGCAAGACAAAAGACACGATTAAAAAGCAAACGAGTAATAAAGGTATAAATATTATATACTTATTCTTATCTGTTTGAACTTCGTTATTCAGTGTTTCCTG
>CAIUQV010000643.1 GCA_903901375.1 uncultured Ignavibacteriota bacterium | reverse complement strand
GAATAATAAATTCTTGAGTTGTTAGTGCCGAACCACATTTTAGCGCCAACCAGATAAAAAGAATTTTTAAAACCAGACTCACTTCCTGCCTGTGGCAGGTACAGTCCTGCAGAATCCCAGTTCACACCTGAGTTTGTAGTCCTCCACAAAGACCATCTGCCGCCAACAGGGTTCGCCACAATTATTCCTTCAGATAGACCGTATAACCATATTCCGTTAACAACGGTGTTTACCTGACTAAAAACAAGAGACCAGTTCCCTCCGGAATTTGTGGTAAGGTATACAACCGCGGTGCTGTCCGAAGTTCCGGATGTTAAAATTCTGTTTGCATCAAAAACAAAAATGCTTCCGAGCTTAACAGCAGGCGGAATGCCGTTAGAGCCAACTCCGGACCAGTTGTATCCGTAATTAGTTGTCCGCAGTACAGTACCACTGTCTCCACAGACATAAGCAATCTGAGCATTGTAATTTGAAACTGCATTAAGTGATACTGTAACTCCTGATTGACGTTCTTCCCAAAATACCTGAGAAAATATATTATGAACCTGAAAAGAGAAAAGAAATACTATAAGGTAAAGATGTATTGTTTTCATAGTCCTAAAATTTAAAAAAATCTTTTTAAAAAGTTAAACTATTAAATCAAATTTATGAAAAATAAACCAATAAACAAATATAATATCGGGTGACGTAAAATAACATTTTTTTATTAACAGGATATTTCAAAGAACTATGGATTGATTATGGGGCTGTCTATAAGGTAAAGAAAAGTTATTTTATGTTTATGGAAAAAGTTGTAGCAATAGTTGGAAGGCCGAACGTAGGTAAGTCGACTTTGTTTAACCGTATTATCGGTAAGAGGATTGCAATCGTGCATCCTGAAAGCGGTGTAACAAGAGACAGGAATTACGGAGAGGCAGAATGGACAGGAAAGAAATTTTTCCTGATTGATACAGGCGGGTTTGTGCCCGACTCGGATGACCAGTTTAACAAGCACATACGCGAACAGGTGAGGATTGCCATTGAAGAAGCGGATAAGGTTATATTTGCTGTTGACGGAGAAAAGGGTTTACACCCGGTGGACGAAGAGATTGCCAATAATCTGAGAAAACATTCGAAGGGAAAAGAAATTTTTCTTGTTGTTAACAAGATAGATACAAACAAACGTGATGTACTGAAGAACGAATTCTTTAAGCTGGGATTAGGGAATCCATATGCTATTTCCGCACTTTCGGGAAAGCTTGTTGCAGAGCTGCTTGACGATATAATAAAAGATTTTGACGATAAGGAAGAAATCCCTGACGACAGGATTAAGTTTGCAATAATAGGGAAGCCGAATGCGGGAAAGTCGTCTATAGTAAATGCACTTTTAAAAGAAGACAGAAATATAGTTACGAATATTCCCGGAACGACGAGGGATTCGATTGACTCCGTAATAAAGTACCACGGGGAAAGCCTTGTACTTATTGATACGGCAGGGCTTCGCAAGAAAAGCAAAGCAACGAGAAGTGAATCAGTGGAATTCTTTTCGGCAATAAGAACTTATAAGGCAATTGAGAAATGCGACGTGGCAATACTTGTGATTGATGCAAGCGACATAATGGCGGGGATGGGGAACGTGTCTGATTTGAAACACTCTTCTTTTAAACTTGACAAGCAAGACATAAGAATAATAGATGATGTTCTGAAATACAAGAAGGGACTGCTGATTGCTGTTAATAAATGGGATTTAATAGAAAAGGACTCAAAAACATCTTCAATTTTTGAAACCAAGATAGCAGAGCATTTAAAAAGCAATAAAGCTTTAAAATTTATATTTATATCAGCGCTTACAAAACAGAGGATTCACAAAGTTATAGAAGAAGCAAAGGTGGTTTACGAAGAAAGAAAAAAGATAATAAAAACATCGGTTCTGAACGATGTTCTGCTTGAAGAAATTAAACGTATGCCGCCTCAGGCCGTTCGCGGAAAAGACATAAAGATAAATTATATAACACAATTAAAATCATCGCATCCTATTTTCGGATTTTTTGTGAATGAGCCGACAATGATTACAGAAAACTACAAAAGATACCTCGAGAAAAAAATTCGCGAACATTTTGGGTTTGCCGGTGTCCCGATTTCTATCGTTTTTAAAAAGAAAAACTAATACTGTATAAGCTCTACCTTGTTATAATATACTATTAAAACAATATGATAACAGAAATTTTTACCTCTGCAACAATAGGTGTTGATGCATATACAATCCGTGTAGAAACACACCTGGAGAACAAACAAGACGGTGGATTTACTGTTGTGGGTTTACCGGACAGCACCGTAAAAGAATCGAGAGAAAGGGTCTCGGCGGCAATAAAGAATTCCGGGTTTGTTTTTCCAAGGGGCAAAAAAATCACAATAAACCTTTCTCCTGCAGATATAAGAAAAGAAGGATCGGGGCTTGACCTACCTATAGCAGTGGCGCTGCTGACAGAAAGCGGACAGATAGAGCCAGGCAAAGTCAAAAATTTTATTATTCTCGGAGAGCTTTCTCTTGACGGAAAGCTTCGTTCTGTTTCAGGAATATTGCCTATCGCAATTGAGGCAAGCAAGCAAAGTTTTGATGGTATGATAGTGCCGCGCATGAATGGTGATGAGGGTGCTATTGTTGGGGGCGTAAATGTTTATCCCTTTGAAACACTTACCGAGGTGGTTAATTTTTTAAACGGCGAGCTTGCTGTATCTCCTCACAAGGTTAACGAAGAAAGTATCTTCAATGAATCGAGTGAATATTTGATTGATTTTTCGGACGTAAAAGGACAGGAAGAAGTAAAGAGGGCAATGGAGGTTTCTGCTTCAGGTGGACATAATATCATTATGATTGGTTTGCCAGGATCCGGGAAAACAATGCTTGCAAAACGTTTACCAAGTATTTTGCCACCATTAACAAGGGAAGAGTCTTTGGAAACTACAAAGATACATTCAATAGCGGGTATATTACCTCAGGGGAAACCTGTAATAACCACAAGACCTTTTCGTTCACCACATCATACAGCCAGCGACGTTTCAATTGTCGGCGGGGGAACAGATGCAAAACCCGGTGAGATATCATTCGCACATAACGGCGTACTTTTCCTCGATGAATTAACCATGTTTAAGAAAAATGTGCTTGAGGTTTTAAGACAGCCGCTGGAGGATAAGGTAGTTACAATATCAAGGGCAAAGCTAACAGTTCAGTACCCGAGTAATTTTATGTTCGTAGCGGCGATGAACCCGACACCAGCGGGTTCACAAAAGGAAATGAGAATGTACTCGGGATACGATGTTCAGAAATTCCTTTCAAAGATATCAGGACCTATTTTAGACAGGATTGATATACACATTAACGTCAATCCAGTAAACATTAAAGAATTATCGAGCAGGGGAGAATCCGAAAAGTCTTCCATAATAAGAGAAAGAGTACTGAAAGCAAGGTCAATACAGCTGAACAGGTTTAAAGATGTGAAAGGAATGTACTCGAATGCGAGCATGGGTTCGAAAGAAATTAAGAAATTTTGCCAGTTGAACAGGGAAAGCGAAGAAATACTGAAAATGGCAATAACCAATTTCGGATTATCTGCCAGGGCTTATGATAAGATACTTAAGCTGGCAAGAACAATAGCTGATATGGCAAATGAGGCAGATATTCAGTCTCCGCATATCAGCGAAGCCGTACAATACAGAAGTCTGGACAGGACAAACTGGATTTATTAACAAGGTTTTAACAATATATTTGAATTGTTTCACGTGAAACAGTGTTAGAGAAATGTACGCGGGTACAGATTGTTTCACGTGAAACAATTTGTATCTTATAATTTATAAAACAGAGAAAATTAGCTATATTTGAGCATAAAGAGGGCACAAAAATATTACGATATAATCGTTATTGGGGCGGGTCATGCAGGCATAGAGGCCTCTTCTTCGGCAGCAAGAATGGGTATGAGTGTTGCGTTAATAACAATGGACCTTGGTGCGATTGGAAGGATGAGTTGTAATCCGGCTATTGGAGGAACGGCAAAGGGGCACCTGGTTAAAGAAATTGATGCTTTGGGTGGTGTAATGGGAATGCTGGCTGATAAAACCGGAATACAGTTTAAAATGCTTAATATGTCAAAAGGTCCTGCGGTGTGGTCTCCGAGATGTCAATCTGATAAGGATTTATATTCATTGGCAGCAGCAGAATACATAAATTCCGTTGATAATATTTTTGTTATACAGGATATGGTAAAAATGATTGATGTTGATGAATATTCGGGGGCGGAAGGATACAAATATGTTATTAAGGGAATCAGGACCGAGCTGGGATATGAAATAAAGTGTAAATCTGTAATAATTACTTCCGGGACTTTTCTTAACGCCGTAATGCATACGGGTGTTTCCAAAACAGAGGGGGGAAGAGTTGATGAAAAATCAGCAACGGGCTTATCTGAATGTCTAAGTAAATTAGGGTTTGTTACGGGCAGGCTAAAGACTGGAACTCCGCCGAGACTTGATATTAATACAATTGATTTTTCAAAGACAGAAGTACAGCCAGGAGATAAAACCCCCGTACCGTTTTCTTTCAGAACAAACAAAAGCACTTTTCCAAATCAAAAACAGATTGACTGTTACCTCACTCATACAAATTCAGAAACCCACGAGATATTAAGAACCGGGTTTGAAGATTCGCCAATGTTTACAGGCAGGATAAAAGGTGTCGGGCCAAGATATTGTCCTTCAATTGAAGACAAGATATCAAGGTTTTCGGACAAGCCAAGGCACCAGATATTTTTAGAACCCGAGACCTTAAACGGAAATACAATATACATGAATGGGTTTTCGACAAGTCTGGCATTCGATATACAGCAGAAAGCCGCCAGAACGGTACCCGGGCTCGAAAAAGTAGAATTAGTGAAACAGGGTTATGCGGTTGAGTATGATTTCTTTCCGACTTTTCAGATTTATCCTACACTCGAGACAAAGATTGTGTCGGGGCTTTATAATGCCGGACAGGTAAATGGCACATCGGGATACGAAGAGGCCGCCGCACAAGGGTTGGTAGCCGGCATAAATTCGGCAAGTAAATTACTGAAAAAAGAGCCGCTTATTTTGAAAAGAAGTGATGCATATATAGGTGTTTTAATTGATGATTTGATAATTAAAGTACCTGAAGAGCCATATAGGATGTTCACGTCATCGGCAGAATACAGGCTAACACTGAGACAGGACAATGCTGACTTAAGATTAATGGAGACGGGTAACAAGCTCGGACTGGTAGAGAACGAGTACCTTGATTTATTAAGGCATAAATATATAAGCATACAAGAAGGTATAAAATTTTTATACGCAAACACAATAAAACCAAAAGATATAAATGAGTTGCTTACTTTGAAAAACTCAAGCCCGATACCTCAGAACGAGTTTCTCGCAAACTTACTTCGCAGAAATGAAGTAAGCATAAAGGATTTATTTTCACTGGATGTATTCAAAGAAAATAATTTTGTGCAGAGCATAAAAAGCAACGAAGAAGTGCTTAATCAGATTGAAATAGAAATTAAATACGAGGGTTATATAAAAAGACAGAACGAACAGGTTGAACAATTTAACAGAACAGAAAATTTAAAAATACCTGCAAGCTTTAATTACGACAACATTAAATCAATATCGTCTGAGGCGCTTGACAAGTTAAAAAAGATAAAACCATTATCAATAGGTCAAGCCGGAAGAATAGCAGGAGTGCGGCCATCAGACATATCCGCGATTTTAATTTACATGAGGGGCTGACCAGAGGTGTATGGATTGTAATTTGGTTTTGTAAATTATACCAAGCCTAATCTTTAATAAGGTCTCTTTTCGGAACAGGAAATTTAATGCCCTCCTTTTTAAACTCCTGAAGTATTCTGTAATTAATCTGAGAACGTATAACAGAGTGCATATCCTGATCAACAATCCAAATCCACAACTTGGTTAGAATGCCAAGCTCGTTTATTTCGGAAAAGGTGACAGACGGAGGAAAATCTTTCATTGAGTACTGATTTTCGTTTCCAAGTCTTAACAGTATTTCCTTTACTTTTTCAAAATCCTCGTTGTGTGAAATTGTAACGGGTATTTCAATCTGGGTTTTATCTACATAACTTCTGTTGATTACTTCCTTCTCTATAAAATAAGAATTGGGAACAATTATCATAATACCTACGTTCGTTTTTACCTTTGTGCTTCTTGCAGAAATTGACACAACGGTTCCCATTTTTCCCCCGATTTCAATAAAGTCGCCTTCTTTTATCGGACGTTCGAAAAGAATAATTAATCCGCTAATAAAATTATTTGCAATGTTCTGCAGTCCGAATCCTATACCGACCATAATTGCGGCACCACCTGCAAATAAAAGCGAAACGTTAATTCCTGCAGAGTTTAAGGCGATAAGAAAACCGATAACAAGTACGAAGTAATTTATAATCCGTGTAATTGAACGAGCAACACCGTCGTTGACTTCATTGCGGGGAAAAACTCTTTTCAGGAGTATACGGCGGACGAGCCTTGATACGGCTAAAACGAGCAGAAATACAATTACAAACACAATTATCGAAATAAGTGTAATTGTCTGACCGCCAATATGAAAAAGAGGGTGTTCTAAAAAATCCATAAACGATTAATAACTTTCATCAATTGTTGGAAACTTGTTTTCTTTTACATCGCTTATATACCTGCGGAATGCGTCTTTCATATCCTGAGCAAGGTTCATGTATTTTCTTACGAAACGTGGTTTAAACTCTTCTATCATTCCAAGCATATCCTGGGTAACCAAAACCTGTCCGTTACAGTAAGGGCCAGCGCCTATGCCGATTGTAGGAATTGTGAGTGCATCTGAAATTTTCTTTCCGAGTTTTGCGGGTATTTTCTCAAGCACAATTGCAAAACATCCTGCTTTTTCCAAAACCAAAGCATCTTTATAAATCTGTTCTGCTTCGGTTTTCTCTATTCCACGTGTTTTGTAGCTGCCGAATTTATTGATGGACTGTGGAGTCAGACCAAGGTGCCCCATTACGGGAATTCCAATATCTACAAGCCTTTTCACCGTATTGGCAATATAGCTTCCGCCTTCCATCTTTATTGCATCACAACCTGTAAGCTTCATAACTTTGCCGCAATTGCGAATAGCATCGTCTTCTCCTACCTGATAACTCATAAACGTCATATCGGCAACAACCATAGCCCTTTCAACTCCTTTTCGAACAATCGATGCGTGATAAATCATTTCTTCGAGTGTTACAGGAAGCGTGGTCTCGTTTCCCTGAATAACATTTCCAAGTGAATCTCCAACCAGTATAATTTCTATTTTGGCAGCATCAAGAAACTTCGCCGTAAGATAGTCATAACCTGTAAGCATCGTTATTTTCTCGCCACTGTCCTTCATCAGCTGCAGAACTTTTGTTGTAATATGCAGAACGTCTTTTGTAATCAGTTTTTTAATCGGCATTTTTTCTCCTTTTCTTTAGTAATAAATCCGAATAAGATTCTTTAATAAAATTTTTCTCATCGAGCTTTAATCTTTCAATCAAACCGCTCATTTGTTTTCTAGCATCCTTAATTGACTTAAAAATTATCTCAATTTCAAGATAATTTCCCAATCCTATTACGTTGTCTATGTGTATGCGAACATTGTCTAATATTGTAATTTCCCTGTATTTCTTTACTTTTACCTTAACGCCATAAAGAGAGCTTAAAATAGAATCTAATTCCCTGGGGGTGTTGGTTTCGGAAATTGTATACTTTGAAACACGCTTACCCGTTTTATTATTTCTGAAATAGTGAATAAGGTTGCCCGTACGGCCGTTTATAATACGAAGTTTAAGTCTTCCCTGGGTTACTTTATAATAAATGTCTTCCTGTAGCTGTTTTTCCCGGATAGCTGAGTTCCCCAGGCAAAGAGATTTCAAAAGGGGTTTTGTACTTTTGGGATTGGATAATTTTGTTTTGATTTCAAAGTTCTTTTTCAAATTAAGAACGGGATTATTTATCGGTTAAAATTCCACGCGTGCTTCTTGAAATAAAATCAAGAATTTTATTTCCCGTTTCTGTCTGTGGAAGTTCTACTTTAATCTTCTTAACTGCATCAGAAACATTAAGTCCGGATTTATAAAGCATTTGATAAAACTCTTTTATTCCGTCAATTTGTTTGGCAGTAAAACCTCTTCTTTTTAAACCAACAATGTTAAGCCCCTCGTATTTCATAGGATTATCGCCCGCCATTATATAAGGCGGAATATCTTTAACGGCTTTGGTGAAGCCTGCGAGAATTGAATGTTCCCCGACTTTAACAAACTGATGAACGGCTACAAGTCCGCCAACAATTGCCCAGTCATCAATTTCAACGTGTCCGCCAAGAGTTCCACAATTAGCGATAATAACATTATCTCCTACACGGCAATCGTGTGCAACGTGAGCATATGCCATTAGCAGGCAGTTTTTTCCTACTACCGTCTTTCCGCTTGCGGTTGTTCCGCGATTCAACGTTGCATATTCCCGGATTACTGTATTCTCTCCAATTTCAAGAGTTGTGATTTCACCTCCAAACTTTAAATCCTGGGGTATTGTTGACACAACAGCTCCGTGATGAAGTTTGACGTTATCAGATATTCTTGCACCGTCGTCAATAATGACATTAGCCCCTATCTCTACGTTATTGCCTATTTCGACATCATCTTTGATTACAGTAAAATCACCAACAGTAACATTATTACCAATCTTTGCTTTTTTGCTTATAGAGTTAAGAGACATTTTTTAAAGTGTTTTTTCTATCAAATAATCCTCTTCGTGTGCGTTCGACTTTGTAATCATCTCAGCAATTAAACCAAGAGAAATAAACTGTACGCCGATAATAATAAACAATATTCCCACAAGAAATAATGGTCTGTTGCTGATTGAGGCACCTTCAAAGAACTTCAAATAAGTAAGATAAAGCGTAATGACAAATCCGGTCAAAAACGAAATCAAGCCAAACATACCAAAAAGATGTAAGGGTTTTTTCATGTATTTATTGGTAAACACAACCGTGAGAACATCAAGAAATCCGTTTATAAACCTGCTTGCACCGAATTTGGTTTTCCCGAATTTTCTTGGATGATGTTTTACCACTTTTTCTGTAACTTTAAACCCGGAAAGGTGTGCCAAAGCAGGTAAATACCTGTGCATTTCGCCATAAACTTTCAAAGACTTTACAACATCTTTTTTGTATCCTTTGATGCCGCAATTAAAGTCATGAAGTCTGATACCAGAAAGTTTAGAGGTGACATAATTAAATATTTTTGACGTATTTCTTTTGATAAACGGGTCGTACCTTACTTTCTTCCATCCTGATACCAGGTCAAATCCCGACTGAAGTGTTTTTATCAACTCCGGGATTTCGTTCGGATCATCCTGTAAATCTGCGTCCATAGTAATCACATAACTGCCTTTAGCTGCTTTAAAACCAGCAGCTAAAGCTGCAGATTTTCCATAATTCTTTCTGAACTTAATACATTTAAACCTTGGATTGGATGAGTGAATATCCCTTATCCTGTCGAATGATTTATCTGTACTGCCATCGTCTACAAATAAAACTTCGTAGCTGCAGTTAATTTCTTCTAAAACGGAAATAAGTTTTTGTGATAACTCTTTGAGTGACTCTTCTTCGTTCAAAAGCGGAATAACGACTGAAACCGTTTGTTTGTTAAGGTTTAAAGATGTGCCTTTTGGGTTTTCGGCGCGAGACTGCTTTGAAAGATTATTCTGCCTTAATACAGGGTTCTGTCTTGATATCTGCGTCTGGCTGTTAATTGCGGGAGATTCGGTATCTCCTATAATTTTATCAATTATCTCTTTATCCTTAGTTGATCTGTTTTTGTTCCTGTTATTATACCTGTTCCTGTTATTATGGTATCTGCGCCTGTTGTTTTTCTTCTGCCCTTTGTTTTCGTTGCTGTTATTATCTTTTCCGTTACTATCCTGCATATAAAATTTTTAGATTAAAGTAATATAACTATTTAAAAAAACATGTTACATTCAAAAATTATACTCCTGCTGCATTAGAGAGAGTCT
>CAIUQV010000642.1 GCA_903901375.1 uncultured Ignavibacteriota bacterium | reverse complement strand
ATCCGGTCTGTCTACAACGACTTGTCTGTCAAACCTTCCCGGCCTTAAGAGAGCAGGGTCAAGAATATCAGGTCTGTTAGTTGCAGCAATAATAATAACTCCGCTATTCTGTTCGAAACCATCCATCTCAATAAGTAACTGATTCAAGGTCTGTTCTCTTTCATCGTGACCGCCGCCAAGACCAGCACCTCTGTGTCGTCCGACAGCATCAATTTCATCTATAAAAATTATACATGGAGCACTTTTTTTACCCTGATCGAATAAATCTCTGACGCGGGAAGCACCAACACCAACGAACATTTCAACAAAATCAGCACCACTGATAGAGAAGAAAGGGACACCGGCTTCACCTGCTACTGCACGTGCAAGAAGTGTTTTACCTGTTCCCGGAGGTCCTAAAAGCAGGACACCGCGCGGTATTCTTCCACCAAGTTTCTGGAATTTACCGGGGCTTTTTAAGAACTCAATAATTTCTGATAATTCCTGTTTTGCTTCATCAGCTCCTGCGACATCGGCAAACGTAACCTTTATCTGAGTACCTGACATCATTTTTGCTTTGGATTTCCCAAAGGAGAAAATACCTTTTGTACCACCGCCACCGCCATTCTGCATTCTTCTCATAATAATAATCCAGAAAGCTATGATAAGAATCCAGGGCAATGCACTTAAAAGCGGTGTTAACCAGCCACCGTCATCTTTTTCGAAAGAATAAGTTGAAAGGTTATCTGACCATGATTTTATTAAAGCTTCATCTGCATTTGTATAAGGAAGGTACAGAGAAATTCTGTCTATAGTTACCTGTCTTCCGTTAATAGTTAATGATTCAGGTGCTCTTAGTTTACCTATAAATTCATAATTATTTTCTGCCTTTTTAATTGTAGCAGATTCAATTTTCTTTTCAAGTAATAATTTCTGATACTGGTCGAAAGTTACTTCATTAGTTTTCGGGTCATTACTTTTAGTATAAATCATTATAAGGAAAAATCCGACTAAAATTGCAGACCAGCCAAGTACAATTTTAAAAACTCTGTTCCAATTAAAATCTTCGGGTTTTTTATCTTTATTCGTTTGTGCCATTTTTGAAAAATTTAATATTTATAACACATAAATTCCTTTTAAATTCCTGTATTTCTGTGCGAAATCGAGACCATAACCTACAACAAATTTATTCTCAATTTCGAAGCCTAAGTAGTCTATTTTAAAATTAAACTTAGGAACATCTTTTTTGATTAAAAGGCTTGCGATTTTTACAGAGGAAGGCTTTTGTTTTTTGATAGTTTTGATTATAAAATCCATCGACAATCCGGAGTCTATAATATCTTCAACAATAATAACATCTCTTCCTTTTAAATCACAGTTCAGCTCTTTAAGAGTTTTAACCTGCCCTGAAGATATTTTACTGTCTCCATAGCTGGAAAGTTTCAAAAAATCGATTTCACAATTAACTTTAATTTCCCTTATTAAATCAGACATAAATATAAATGCACCGTTTAACACTCCTATAAAAATAGGAACTTTATTTTCATAATCTTTATTAATTTTATTCGCAAGCTGTTTGATGCGTCTTGAGATCTGTGTTGGTTTTATATAAATATGAAGTTTTGTCTTTTCCATAAGATTATTATTGTTTAATACTATAAATTATTGTTTTTCGTGTTAATAATAAAGGTATTTTAAAAAAGAAAACCCACATACTAAACTTTAGTATGTGGGAATTACAACCTACATAAATATAAATTAATTGTTTTCTTCTTCTACGATTCTTTTGGATTTTCTGATGGCGCGCTCTTTATTCATCTTTTTATCTACAGAAGGCTTTACAAAAAACTGTCTTCTTCTGAATTCCTTTAAAATACCTGCTTTTTCGTATTTCTTCTTAAATCTCTTTAAAGCTTTATCTAAAGATTCACTGTCCTGTATTATAACTTTAATCAAATGAAACCCCTATTTTAAAATATTTATAAAAGGTAAAAATAGTATTTATAATAGAATTAATCAATTCCATAATTTATCAATTCCTTAATATGTTAATATTATCTCTGGTAAGGATTTTTAAGAAATCTGTTCGCTTCGTTATAACTGCCTGAATATTCTTTCATTTCGAGCACCTTTTTGTAATAATCGACCGCCTTGCTTCTATTTCCTGTGGCATCGTGCCTCATCCCCTGCATAAGCACAGTAAATACTTTAAAGGAAGTATCTTCTTTGTCTATTTTATTGTTCAAAGACTCACACTCATTAATGTACATTTCCATTTCCTGAAGTCTGTTCAGTTTCAGGAGACTAAGAGAAATATAATAATCAGCTTCCCTGAGAACGGCTTCATACTCGAATCCATGTACTTTATTAAAGTACTTATCCCTTACTTTCAACCAGCCATCAAGAGCTTCAGTGAATTTACCAAACCCCGAATAACAATTATACAGCATTTTTTCGAAAACCGGATTTGTCGGGAATTCATCGAAAAGGCCTTTGCTGTAAGATTCTGACTCGGAAAAGTTTCTTTCATACTGAAGATTGAAGTAGGCAATCAGATATTTAGCTTCGTACATTGCAAGTTTAGAATTCTCAGCAGCATCTTTAATCTGCATTACACCTTTAAGCTTATCACCTTTTGGGAAAATTATCATAAGCGGCTTAAGGAACTGGTATCTTTCGGGAATGTATTCTGCAAAATAATTATAGATTCCTATGCCAAGAACGGCTTCTTTATTGTTAGGAGCGAGTTCCAGAGCTTCATCAAGAAGGTTTAAAGCCTGTCTGCCGTCGTCTGCAGCAGACAACCAGTTTTCGCGAAGACTTTTAGTAAGTCCTTTATAACCGAGTGAAGCACCTTTATAAATCAATGCATCGATATTTTTCGGATTAGCATCAAGAAGTTCATCACAAATATCCACAGCCTTATTTACTTTTTCTTCAAGCTTCACGTCTAAAGACTCATTTTTTCTGTCAATGTTAATTTTCCACCAGTCTGAAAGAACGTTAAGGAAATACCCCTGAGGTTCTTTCGGGTATGAAGAGATGTAGTTTGATATTTTAGAATCCGCAGAATCAAAATTGCAGGAATAAATACTCCTGAGTATACTCTGACGTTTATCATCTTTTGTCTGTGCATTCAGCTCCAGTACAAGAAGGAATATGATTAAAATAAAGTATGAGTATTTAAATCTGTACATCGTTTTAAGTAACTCTTTTAACTACGACGAGAGTTCTGTCGTCTGAATATTTGCCGTTTGCAGAATATTTCTGGACATCCTCAATGATTTTCTTACAAAGTACTTCCGGTGATTCTTTCTTATACTTAGTAATTACTTCTTTGAGTCTTTCCTCTCCATAGAACTCAAATTTCTCATTTGTAGCTTCTACAATTCCATCAGTGTACAGGAGCAAAGTATCGCCTTTTTCAATGTACAGACTATCAAGATAATAATCCTGATTAGGGGTAGGACCTAAAACCGAGCCTGTAGAATTAAGGCTCAAAATTTCATCCGAAGATCCTTTGAGAACAAATGGAGAATTATGACCTGCATTTACATAAACACAAAGACCCTTTCTATCAAGATAAAGTTCACACAGGAATAAAGTGACAAACCTTTCATCCGGAAATGTTTCGTTCACAAGATTACCAATTTTCTTAAAAAGAGTTGTGAACCCGACATCGTAAGTAACTCCCATTTTAAGAGCTCCTGAGATATACAATGCCTGAGCAGCTGCTGATATACCTTTGGATGCAGCATCACCAATGGCAACACAGAGTTTATTGTTATCAGCTATACTGATATAATCGAAGAAATCACCTCCGACAATTTTATCAGGAATGGATATGCCAAAGATTTCATAATTACCGAATTTATAAGCGTGTTCAGGCAGAATGCTTCTCTGAATTTCGCTTGCCTTCTGAAGTTCGGAAATATTATCCTTTGCTTTCTTCTCAATCTTCTTTGACCTTATAATAGAATTTATAGTCACACCAATAATGTTAAGAGTATACATAAATTCATCGTCAATCATATTTCCATTGATAGCTAGCATATACTGATACAGAAAAATAGTTTTTCCTTTGTAAACAACCCTGTGTCTGTCACCTATTCCTGTTGCGGAGTAATGAAGAATACCTTTTCTCTTAAAATACTTATTGGTTTCTTTTGTAGTAACTGTTCTCTTTTTTGATATTTCGTAGAGTATTGGGAATTTATCCAGATGAAGTTCAAAACCTTTATCAATTCTTGTAACATCCCCTATCTGGTCAAGAAGGACATATCCATTTCTGGTATTATTCAGTTTCCAGATTCTTCCTCCGCTGATACCAATGTTTTCATTCCCTATAATCTGATGAAGCACATACTGAAGTAAATCTTCTATCTTTTTAAAATTAGGTGCTTCATTAAGAAATTTTTCAATTGTTCTTGATAATTTCCGTTGTTCCATACTTTTCTTTATTGTAAAATTTTAATTCCAGACTGTGTAATTCCATGTATATTTTACTGATTGCAGCTCCTATGCAGAATATCAATGATATAACGTAGACCCAAAGCATAAAAATGACTATTGCACCATAAGCACCGTAAACAAGAGTATAATTTGAGAGATGAACGATGTAATATGCAAACAGATATTTAAGTATTTCGTATAGCACTGCAGAAATGAATGCTCCAAACAGAATTGCTCTTGTCGGGATTTTATAATGAGGGACAAACCTGTAAAGGAAGAAAAACATGACGTAAGAAATCATAAATGGCAGAAGAATAAGAATCTTCAGGTTTGTTACAAACATAGTATTAATGTATGAAGCTGCGTATTTTATCATTTCATTATCTATCTGCTGAAGTGAAGTTATAATCGTGGTAAGTGAAAACAATATGATTATAATAATCAACAGAACAAAATCCCTTAATTTTCCTTTGAAGAAATTGAGTGATTCTTTGACTTCAAATATCCTGTTAAGAGCATCCCTGAGATAACTGAACATACTGCTCATAGCCCAGAAAACACCGAATAAACCTATAGCAGTAGTAATCCACGCATTTTTCATCAGCTCGGCAGATTTATTTGATATAGTGTCCAGAAATCTGTCTTTCGCTTCAAAACTGAATGGCAATGCCTGATTTATGTATTCATTTATCTTTTCTATCGCATTGGATTTATCGAAGTAAAATCCGAGTACTCCTATTAGTACAAGCAAAGTAGGTATAACAACCCATAAAATACTGTATGAGACACCCGAAGACATAAACCAGATCTGATCAGTATCAAACTTCTGGTAGAGTCTTTTAATGTAGAATAATAAATTATTAAATCTCTTTTTCAATTTATCTTAATTTCCCGGTAACTTCTTCAACCTTATTTACGAAATCACTATAATATAATATTTCTTTTGTTTTTTCAATTAAATCCGACATCAAATCATCTTTCTTAAGATACTTTACCTTTTTGCGCATAAGTTCTTTTGCTTTTTCCACTCCTTTTCCTGCTTTGAGAGGTTTCAGAAACTCTAACGCCTGAGTTCCGCATAAAAATTCAATTGCTAATATATTCTTCACGTTATTCACTACTTCATAACATTTTCGCGAGGCAATTGAGCCCATTGAATTATGGTCTTCCTGATTTGCGCTTGTAGGAATTGAATCCACGGATGCAGGATGAGAGAGTACTTTATTTTCGCTCACAAGAGATGCAGCAGTATATTGTGCAATCATAAAGCCGGAATTCAAACCTCCGTCTTTTACGAGAAATCTTGGCAAACCGCTCAGGCTTCCGTCTACAAGTCTTGCAGTTCTTCTTTCCGAAATGCTGCCGAGTTCAGCTACAGCAATTTTAAGAAAATCAGAAGCGAGAGCAAGCGGTTCTCCATGGAAATTTCCACCTTCGAGATGCTCCTTACTATCGACAAAAATAAGAGGATTATCTGTAACAGAATTAATTTCAACATTAAGGACATTCGTACAGTAATTTATCGCATCTTTAACCGCACCATGAACCTGTGGAATACACCTTATAGAATAAGCGTCCTGTACTTTACCACAATCAGCATGGGACTTAATAACTTCACTTTGTTTCAGAAGTGAACGGAGATTTACTGCTGTATCGATTTGCCCCTTATGCGGTCTGATCTTCTGTATCCTTGAATCGTAGGCAGTATTCGTGCTTCTCGTTGCTTCGACAGTAACTGCTCCTGCAATATCTGCAATTTTAGACAAATACACAGCATCATGCAAAGAGACACAAAGAAAACCACACATCATCTGCGTTCCGTTTATAAGTGCCAATCCTTCTTTGGAATTAAGCACGAATGGCTTTAATCCTGCTCTTTTTAATGCATCAGAGCTGTTCAGCACTTTACCTTTAAACTTGATTTTTCCTTCTCCTAAGAATGTGGAAGCAAGATGTGCAAGCGGTGCCAGATCACCAGAGCAGCCAACAGAACCCTGCTGAGGAATCTGTGGTATTAGTCCAGCGTTAAAAAATGAGACAAGAAAGTTAATTAACTCAAGTCTTACTCCCGAATGTCCGTGTATAAGTGAGTTAATTCTGAAAAGCATCATCAGTCTGACAACATTATCCGGAATGATTTCACCAATACCTGAAGAATGTGAAAGTATGAGGTTTCTCTGCAAAGTTTCAGTCTGCTCCTTCGAAATAACGACATCCTTAAATTCTCCAAACCCGGTGTTAATACCATAAACTATTTCCTCCCTTTCAATCCACTTTTCCACGAGTCTTCTTGACTTAACAACCTTTGCTTTTGCAGAGCTGGAAACAGTTATTGGGATATTGCCGTTAACGATAGAAACGGAATTATATACATTCAGGTTTTTTCCGTTGAGAATAAATTTTTTCATCAGAACGATTTATAATAATAAAAAATCCGGATTCATAAGAGTATAAATCCGGATTTCAAAAAGACTAAAATATTATT
>CAIUQV010000641.1 GCA_903901375.1 uncultured Ignavibacteriota bacterium | reverse complement strand
TATGCCACGGCAGAGTACTTCAAAATTTCAGAAAATCAGATTTTATCCCGCAAAAGAACAAAAGAAATAGCTTTTGCAAGACAAATTGCGATGTTTCTTGCAAAAGATATGACAAACTTTACACTCGAATCCATCGGGCTGAACTTCGGTGGAAAAGACCATGCTACGGTTTTATACGCTTATAACACAATAAAGGAAAGCTTAAAAAGGAGCAGTAATGTTCAGAATATGGTTTCCGACATCAAAAACTCAATAGCGAAATTATAATCGCATTGAAATTAACTTATAAATTTAGTATTTTAAAGATTTAAATTAAGACAAATTATGCCATTAAGACACAAATCTGCTCAAAAGAGAGCAAGACAAACATTAAAAAGAACCGATAAGAATAAAAAATATAAGGTTTTGATAAAAGGTTCTGTAAAGAAAGTCCTTTCCTCAAAAGAGAAAGAAGGAGCCGAAACAGAATTTAAAAAAGCAGTAAGGACACTTGACAGAGCAGCAACAAAAGGTATAATACACAAGAACAAAGCAGCTAACGAAAAATCAAGGTTAGCAAAACATATCAACAAGATTAGTAAATAATTTTTAACTGAATACTTAATAAGAAAAACGGCAGATTAATCTGCCGTTTTTTTATACATAAAAACAGTACCGGTTTTAATTATAACCCGAGAACATATTTAATTGCCCCTTCCGGATTTAATTTTCCAGCTCCCCAGTTTGTGTTAGGAACGCTGCCTGTATATTCATCCGAAGTTGCAGTATGTCTTAAAATATTTCTGATTTCAGAATGTGTAAGAGCAGGGTTTATTTGCAATAACAATGCTGCAGTACCAACAACATGTGGGGCAGCCGAACTTGTGCCGCTAAACATTGTGTAAGAGTTGTTTGGTCCGCAAGTGAAAGTCGAGTGCCCGGGAGCACAAATCTCAATACCAACCTTGCCAGTTATGTTATAACCTCTGCCACTATAATAACAAAGTTTACCTATTCCATCCTGTGGTCCCCAGGCATAATTTACCGTGTATGCTCCGATAGCCATACAACTGTCAGCGGTAGACGGAAATGTTACAGAACCTTCATCTGATATATAATCAGAATACCATCTTGTGGTACCACCCCAGGATTGTGTAACGTCAACAATAAACCCAAACAAATCCATATCATCTTTCGCATGTACTCTTACCTGCCAGTCTCCCTTTACAGAGCCAGAATCTTTTTCAGAAAATGCAAACCTCATCATTACTGTTCCTTTGGAGGATACCTCACGAGCATAGTTAATATTATATTTACCAACTTTTAAAATTCCAGACCCCTCCTTTATTTCGGGTGACAATTTATTGTCCGGGGTTAAAACGGTAAACACCGCCTTTTTATCTTTGCCCTTCCACAAAAAGGAAACGAAAGAGCCGTCATTCTTCTTGCCCTCTCCAGAGGCAGGAGAAGAAAACTTAAATGTTTCAAGTTGTGCTTTCTTCAGTGTTTTTCTTACAAGCATATTACCGGAGGCAAGATTACCTCCGCC
>CAIUQV010000640.1 GCA_903901375.1 uncultured Ignavibacteriota bacterium | reverse complement strand
AGACAAATGTATATAACGACTAAATATTTAAGTAATAATATTGCAAACATCACTAAAGATATAAGGTCTAATTGTACATACGTCGAAGATCCGCCGTGGCGGAATAAATCGAATAGGTTAAAGAAGATTGAAAAATACAACTCTAAATACTTCGACCTTACAGGCGATTATTCCTACGACCCCGATGGAAACTTTACTTCGCTCACTCGCAGCTACAACAGCGATAATTTCTCTTACGACTATTACTCTGGTACAAACAGACTAAAGAAAGTAACAGGCACAACAGATCAATATACTTACGACTACAACGGCAATCAATCAAACGATTACATAAACAACAACACCGGTATAAAATATGACCACAGAAACTTAATAACAGAATTCACACGACAGGATTTAACACAAGACCCGCCTGTAACAGACATCACAAGATATAAGTACGATGAGGCAGGAAATAGAACAAGGAAAACTATTTACAGAAGTAATGATTCAAATCCTCCACCGTTGCCCGAAGAAAACGAAGACCTTCCTTCTGGCTGGTCAATCACAAAAGACGAATACTACTCCCGCGATGCTTCGGGAAAAGAAATCGCAGTCTATCAAAGCTACAACCTCGACTACTGGAACGTGTGGGGCACTGGCAACGAAGGCAGAATCAAATCCACTGGTATGAAATATTTCTACCTCAAAGACCATCTCGGCTCAATCCGTGCAGTAATAAACCAAAACAACATAATCGTTCAAGCACAGGACTACGACCCTTGGGGTCACATTGCCAGAACCTGGGATTCCACATCTGCCGATTACAAGTTCACTGGAAAAGAACACGACAAAGAATCCTCCTATGACTATTTCGGCGCAAGATACTATGATGCAAGAGTGGGGAATTGGACAACTACGGATCCCTTACTTAAAAAACGAATTGGGTATAGCCCTTATAATTATGTTCTTAGAAATCCACTTATATTAATAGATCCCGATGGTAGAATTGATGTTCCAGAACAATATAAGAAAGACTATCATTATCTGTATAATTATTTAAAAAATGATATCGAAAAAGTTATTATGAACAATAAAAACATAATAGACGCTATTACAGATGTAACAGGGTTATCAAAAGAAACATTAAAAGATTTTGTAAAATTTGGGCATGGTCCCAAGTTTGAAATAACCGAATTAAGTACTAACGATTCTAAGCAAGAGCAAAATGGGCATTGGCAGTCGGGATATGAAAAACATGCAAATGATGGTCTATTAGGTCCTTTCAATTATAAAGATGGCACAATACAAATGGATAAAGAATGCGCAGAGGTAATTGAAGAAACCTTAAAGAAAGCCATGGGTGACAAAAAGGATAATGATGTTAGAATAGTAAGACAATTTTTAAAACAATTCTTTACACACGAAATTGGACATGGGGCAGCGGATGAGACTGGAATAAAAACTGATGAAGAAATTGGGATAAAAGTTGAAATGAGAGCTTTCGGAAAGGTAGTAAATTATAATAACGGAGTATTCCAACAAGGAATTCCAGAAAAATCTATATTTGACAAATAATAAAATAAATTTATGAATAAAATAATTAGAATATATAGTTTGAGTTTATGTCTTTTGGTTATATTCATTTTTAGTAATTGTAACCATAAAGCATCTTCTAATTGTTATTCTTTAAAAATTCAGTTGCTGCTAGAAGATCTTCTTAAGAAAAAGAGATATTTTACAGCATATGAATCAGAAATTATTAATTTAAACCATAATATACCAACCCCACCAGACAGCTCCAGGTATTTTGGTTATTTGATAACTTCAAATTTTAATATGCCAAATAAGGAATTCTATTTACATTGGAATAAAAACTTAGTACCAGCATATCCCGACTCTATAAAACTAAGGCCAATTAAAGTGCTTTCAGAAATGGACTCCTTTACTTTTGTGGTCGGGGTTTCAATTTTAGAAGTAAATGCAGATTCAACTGAAATGAAGGTCGAATTAGGATTTGGATCTGGAAGAAGTACAGATGTTAACCGCATTTTTAAATATTCTTTTGATGAGAAAAATTGTAAATGGTCAGTCCTGGATTCAACAATAACTTATTATTGATACTATATAGTGTTCTTCAATGTGTAAAATAATTATTTATATCAACTTCTCTCCTTCCCAAGGTCTTTCCTTGGGAAGGCATTCTAAAATTAAGTATGTCAAATGTGTATAACAACTAAATATTTAAGTAATGACTTCGTAAATATCAATAAAGATATAAGGTCTAATTATACATACGTCGAAGATCCGCCGTGGCGGAACAAGTCTAACCGTCTTTTAAAAGTTGAAAAATACAACTCTAAATACTTCGATTTGGTTGGTGAATACACATACGATCCTGACGGAAATTTCACAACGCTCACCCGCAGCTACAACAGCGATAATTTCTCTTACGACTATTACTCTGGCACAAACAGACTAAAGAAAGTAACAGGCTCAACAGATCAATATACTTTATTTTCTACAATTCCCACACATATGTTATTACGGCATTCAGTCTTTTCATCGCCACATTCTGTTCATTGAAATACTTTCCCTTCTCAAAATTTCTGTCCTTCGCAAACCATGCATCCGCTAATATATCATCTTTTTCTTTTCCAATATCTTTCCCTTTGTAAAATTCCGATGCCTTCGAATAATCGTTCACTTTCTGCCCGTTCTCTATCCACTGATGAGGGAAGTCCTCGCTTATTTTCGTCCACTTCACTCTTCCGTCCTGACTGAATATCACTGCCATTGGAAACTTTCCACATTCTGCATACCTTAGTGACATCGAACTTAAAGTAGTCCCGAACATCACTGCCGCCTCTTCAAGCGTTTCAAGTGCTTCGCCTTTCCATTTCACGTACTGCTTTATCCATTCTTCAGGCATTAATAATTCCGCCGCAAATATGTTCGATTCCTGTTCGTGATTCTTGTGCTGCCAGAAATTCATTATGTCTGAATTGTTGCAGTAAAACTCTCTCTCTTTTGCTAACCTGAAATGTCCAAACTCATGACCGATAGTGAAGTTCTTCCTTCCTTCTTCCTTTATCTTGCTGTCTATTGTTATTATTCCTGCATCACCTTCAATAAAAATTCTTCCAATGTGCCCCTTTGTGTCCTCTTCCTTTATCATAAGATTCTCTTCGTTCGCAATCCCTCTTATATTCATCTCCTTAGGATGTTTTATGCTGTACTTTTCCAGTAGTTCCCTTGCATTTACCTTCGCTCTTGCGCTCATTTTTTCTTTTCCTCCGTTCTTATTTTCTTGAATACCTCCATTGCTTTTCTGTCTCTTTCTTCTGCAGCTTTCTTTTCATCTTCGCTGGCTTTTTCCCCCTCTCTGTAATTTATCTGATATCCGCTTGTGTTCGCGTTTGTTGTGCCGCCTGTTAAAAATCCGGCACTTGTATAATACTTGTTAAATTCTTCCTGCTTTCTTTTGCCTTCTTCAAATCTGTTCTTTGGCTCTGTTGTTTCCTTTCTTTCTTCTGAAATCACTTCCTTTCTTTTTGTTTCTGCAGTCTCTGCTCTTTCGAGGCTCTTTAATATTCTTTGTTTCACTTCCTCTCTTCGTTTCTTCTTGTCTGAAACGATTTTCTCTACGACCTCTTTGTCGTAATTTTCCGGGTCTGATAAGAATTCCAATAAATTCTCTGCCGCTCTTTTTTCCATAATTCTTTTAATTTTCGGTTTTTAAAATTCGGTTACCCTCTCTTATTCTATAATCCGAATAAAATCCGCTTAAAGTACATCCGTACTCTTAAATTTACTTTCGCTAATGTTTTGTTATTATATTATATAAAAATCAATCTCTTTTATACTTCGTACTCTTCTTTCAAAAAAGTATCGAAGTTTATGTCTGGTATTTCTTTCCTCAAATACCTTGTTAGTCTTTTCTTTATGTTCTGTATCTCTTTTACTGTCTTTCCCATTATTTTCGCCGCCTGCTGATTTATCTTCTTTATGTCTTTTGAACTCTTTATCGCTTCCCATAATTGCTTCACTTCTTCATCATCACTTTTGTTTATTGCCATCTCACATCTTATCATTAGCGTTCCCAGTGTCTTAATATCTCTCGCATTTTCTTTCTCTTCCTTCTCTGATTCGAACGCTGTCGAAACAACTCTGTTCTTTGTGTGTTTGTCATTTTCCTCATCTTCTATTATAAGTCCTTTGTTGTTTGTATCAATATCAAATTCACCTTTGTTTAATCTGTCAAAATATGGTTTTTCGTTTCTTTCTTTTCTTAAACTCTTTCCATCGCGGATTCTTTCCTGTTTCTCTTCATCTGTTAATCCTTCTATTTTTCTTCCAAAATATTTATCCAGTAAATTCGGTATCCTGTTAAACTTGAATTTGTACATCACCTGCCATCCGTAATTTGGATATTTGTCAACATCCCATTTTTTTCCGTTAAGATAATCTATCGTCATGTTGCCAATTTCGTCTTCACCGGTTTCTGTGTAATTCTTCCCCGCAAGATATGAATACAATACTCTGTCAATAATTTCACAGGTAGTTGTGTATTTGGGTGAATTTAAAAACTCTTTTATTGCTTTGCTCTTCTTTGCCTTGGTTTTCTCATCATCTCCTTTAAAACACTCATCGCTTATCGCTTCAAGTATCTCATTTTTTATAAGTTCCTCATCATCTGTTTGTTCGGGTGTGTCTTCATCTTCCTGGTCACCGTCTGATTTTTTTATCGCTAAATATTCTTTCAGCTTTTTATCTTTCCTTAGCCTTGCAATGTAATCCGTTTCTTCGTCTTCTTCTCTGCTTTTCTGTTCTTCGGCTTCAATATCCTCGTCATCAGGCTCCCTGTACCTGCCCAGTTTTTCGTCAAAATCTGGCTTTATTAAATCTTCAAACGATGATACCTCTTCTGTGTGTTCTTCTTCTGCAATATCTCGTTTTATGCTGCTTTCGTTTTGTTCAGATTCTTCATCTCTGAAATTTCTGCTGTCACTCATTTTATTTCTCCTAATATAAAAAGTTAATAATATCTCCTTAATATCTCCGACTTCCTATTCCTACTATTAGTCACAACACATTTCATATTTTTGCCACGAAAATCGTAAAATTTTTCCATCTTTTTTCAAAACCCCAAAAATATCATTATTTATTGCTTGATTATTCATTTCAATCCTTTTTTCATTTTTTCTCATTGTCTTTAATTCGTATAATTCGAAAAATTCGTATAATTCGTGGACATCTTTTCTCTGTTTTGATTTTTCTCTCCCAAAAAATGGCAAAAATATTTTTTCCGTTGTGACTTATAGTAGAAAGACAACAAAGATGAAAAACATACAGAAAATATTTCGCAGCAACAACCTGAACCCCTCGAAAAAGTGGATTTCCAAACCATTTTCTCGCTTCTTCTCGTATGCTTCTCGTTCATTTCTCGTATGTTTCTCGTTCACCTTGCGCTCTAACTTCGCTCCAGATAGGTTCATTCCTCGTATGTTTGTCGTCCATCCATTTCCGCAATTTACAAAAAATAATTTTAATATAATCAGACTAAATTTCCCTGTTACAATCCTCAATTACCGTGCCCGCCCGCCTCGGCGTCGAAAAGTAAAGTCCGCTTTGCAGACATTCTCTATCGGTCTGCATTTATCAAATTTTTCATTAACAATTAAACTCAGTATAAAATCATGGGTATTCTAAAAAAATCAGTACTTGGAAAGCCGACAGGAGCTGTCGGTGACATTCTCTTCCGATTAAAAGATGGCAGAACCATCATCGGAACTCGTCCGGTCTCTTACATGCCGGGCAAAGATCAAAAATCAATAGACCGCAGACATCGCTTCGGCAATACTGCAAGGTTCTCTAAAGCTGTAAACTCGATTCCTGCTTTGAAGTCCGTATGGGATAATGCTACTCCGAATAGCATTTCTCCGTACAATGGTATCTTCAAAGCAAGCTATCCGTACGTTACTCCGACAGATATTTCCGATACCGCTAAAGTTGTGCCGTTACTCTTTGGGTTCGACATTACTACCACTAGCGTTGTCATCAATGAAACGTCTGTCACTGTGGCTATCAGCGCAATTGGTAATAACGCTGGCATTGACCCGCTCATTGAAACGGGCATTCAGCTTGCTGTCGTTATCAAATGCAAAGACGCCACTGTTGAAGAACTTCCGTCTTTGATGTTAATTCCGTTAAAATCAGCAGTCCTACCGACAAACCTGTCTGGTGCTTTGTCTTTCAGCATCACTCTGTCTGACCAGGACTCTGAACTCTATACTCTCTTTACCACTCATAAGAGCTACTTTGCTCTCGTAACTCTTACCGATGATGGTAAAGCCGTTCATTATTCTGTAAACTTAACTAACTAAAGAACAATGAACACAAGAGGTAAAATATCAAACTCAGTAATTTCAGTGTTCTCAGTTGTAATCTGTTATTTTACCTCATCCATCTCAGGGGGCGTATCCCGCCCCCTGTATTTGTTTGTATTCTCTT
>CAIUQV010000639.1 GCA_903901375.1 uncultured Ignavibacteriota bacterium | reverse complement strand
GTGTACTGAGAGCCGAAATCAAGAATTATTATTATATCAGTTTTCATTTATTGTTTAAAGTTTTTCATAGCAATTTTAAAAGCACCATTTACTGGGTTTACCAAAGTATCAAGAAACACAAAATGATTCTCGAAATTATTACGAAGAAGCTCTTTGAGGCGGCGGGAGAAATAATTATCAGATTCTATAAGGGTACCCGTGAAAGCTACTTTATAATTATTATTCATCCCGTGTTTTGCTTTAAAGGTATCGAATAAATCAAAAACTCCTTCTATTTCTTTCGCCACAACATCACTGCAAAGTTTATCACCTTTTCCTGCCTGTTCAACGACGAAAGGTGCAAGAGAGGCAACGTCGAATTTTTTATGGTAAACTTTATCAATAATATTTTCGCGGTTTAAAGAGAACAAATCATTAAGAAGAATTTCTGTTTCAATGGCATCATTTGATTTATCGAAGTGTTTAACGAGGCTTTTAAGGAAATTAAGTCCGATAAAATAACTGCTGCCGTCATCACCGAGAAGTTTACCCCATCCGCCGAGTCTTACGAATTCGCCATTAAGCCTGCCAAAAAGAACTGAGCCTGTCCCACAAATCAGAATAAGTCCGTCACCAGAACCGAATACATCTTCAAAAGCAATTGCAGTATCCGATTCAATTATGATGTTAAAGAATGCCAGTTCTTCGGAAAGGTATTTACGGATTTCATCTTTATTGGATTTAAGTCTTGCACCTGCAATACCTGCGCAAATGCCTGAGCACTCAGTCAGATAAAGTCCTTTTGAATTCAGGAGGGTTTTAATGACACCTGAAATATGAGCAGAAAAACTTTTTGCTCCTGCGGAGGAATAATGTACAGAATTAAAAACATCTGAGTGAATGATTTCAGCTCTTTTATTGTATAAAGAAATCCTGCAGTTAGTACCGCCCGAATCGATGGCTATATAATAATTCATATCATTCAAGTTATACAAAATCTTAAAAACTTGAAATTGAATTATATTAGGGGTAAGTTCACGGGATGGAGTGGGTAGCAAGAACTAAAGAACAAAAAGATTTGCACACTGATAAAAGATGATGGGAACTGATTTTCAATGATGAAGAAATTTATAAAGTTTGATAATAAAAAGAGAATAGTAGGAGTCGAGATCCCCGCCAAGAACGAGCGGGGATGACAGTGTGACGGGTTTGTTTTATAAAAAGTTTGTTTTTATTACAATGATTTTATGGATAGCCGCTTAAAGAAGTCACAAAGAACACAGAGAGGAAATATATTCCGGATTGAAATAAAACGCAGCAATTAATATTGTAATTTCACTGAGTTTCAAAGTACTAAATATGAATATTGTATAAAGATTATGTTAAAACAGGGTTTATAATTTAACAAATGGATTAAATAATTTCACTTGCTTTAATTGAAAAATGATTTTATCTTTAAGCAATTAAAGTCATGATAAATAGGGTTATAAAAATACTGTTTTTATTATTAATTACGGTCAGTGTTGCGTACGCGGGTTTAACATTCGAATATTTCACGGGAAAAACGAATTCCGACGGAATATTGATAGAGTGGAAGACCGGCGATGAAGGTGGAACTGTTAAGTTTGAAGTAGAAAGAAGTGCATCCACACCTAACAGTTTTATATTTGTGAAATCAGTAAACGCAAACGGCAGTAATTCATATTATTCGTTGCAGGATAACGGAGTAGACTTCGGGAACAAATCAAATTCAGTCTATTATTACAGACTTAAATGTATCGGTTCAAACGGAGCTTATTCTTATACCAATTCGATTACTGTAGTTCATACTGTTTCCGGTATTAAAAATACCTGGGGTAGCATAAAAGCAATCTTCAGATAAAAGTTTTTTTAATAAACATTTTTAAAATAATAAAGGGAGCTAGAATGGCAGAATCTACAAGGAATCTTAATATCACACCTGAAGAAATCGAATCAGGTAAAACAATGGCATTTGTTGCCTATTTAATTTTCTTCATACCTCTTTTAATGGATGAATACAAGAAGAATAAATTCGTAATGTATCATACAGAACAATCGATTGTATTATTAATTGTAAATATATTAGTAAACATAATCGGTGTTGTAACCTGTGGATTTGGATACATTCTCTATATTGCTGTTATTGTATTCTACATTATCGGAATAATAAATGCATTCGGTGGAAAAGTAGCACCGCTTCCATTAATCGGACAATTTGGAGAGAAGTTCAATTTAGTCAAATAATTGGACGTCAACAGGCTATTAGAAAACAAGAAATTACAGGGAACTGCGGTTATAACAGCCGCAGTTTTTTTTATTCTCGTTTTGTATATCTGGAATCCGGAAATTCTTCATTATTATCCACCCTGCTTATTCCAGTCTGTAACGGGTTTACTTTGTCCGGGCTGCGGAGGAATGAGAGGAACGCATAACTTACTTCACCTGCACTTCGCCGAAGCTTATCATTATAATCCTTTTGTGTTTGTTTCCACACCTCTAATAGTATACGCTGTAGTTTATTATGCTGCATTATTACTATTCAACAAACAACTGCCGAAAGTACCTGTTAACGGATTGACGATTGGGATAGTATCTGCGGCGGTTTTGATATTCTGGATACTGAGGAATCTGTAGTTAAAGGTTCACGAAGAATGCAGACGAGTTACAAAGAGAAATAATTTTAGTAATTCACCACAGAGCACACAGAGTTCACAGAGAAATCCGCCACGGCGGACGCATAGAAAGCGGATATTTTAGAATTTGAGATAAGAATAAACACTTATCTATACACATTCATAAAAGAAGATAAAGGGGTTATAGATAAGGACTTTTCAGACGAGCATTTTTTCGAAGTCATCTTCAGAAAGAATTGTAACACCAAGTTTTTTTGCCTTATCGAGTTTACTACCTGCTTCTTCACCTGCCAGGACGAAGTCAGTTTTTTTGCTGACTGACGATGTTGTTCTGCCGCCAAGTTTTTCTATTAATGCAGAAGCTTCATTGCGTGTGAATTTTGAAAGAGTACCGGTGAGCACGAATATTTTACCTGTAAACTTATCGTTCAGTTTTGTTTTTTCTTCTGCATCAAGTTCAAATTTCAAGCCTGCTTTTTTAAGCTTCAAAATAAGCTCTTTACTCTTCGCATCCCTGAAGAAAATAACAACACTTTTTGCAATCGATGGACCGATTTCGTAGATATCATCAATCTCATCTTCGGTAGCAATGGAAAGTTTATCGAGCGAACCGAAATGCTTTGCTATTAACTTTGCAGTACGTTCCCCTATCTGTTTTATACCTACGGCAAACAAAACCTTTTCAAAAGACTTTTCTTTGGATTTTTCAATAGCATTAAGAATATTATCAACGCTTTTCTCACCAAACCTTTCGATTGAAATAAGTTCTTTCCGTTTATCTTTTAATGTATATATGTCTGCAAAGTCTTTAATCAAACCCTGTTCCAGAAGCACGGCAACGATACTTGAACCAAGTCCTTCAATCTCCATAGCATCGCGGTGTACGAAATGTTCTATTCTTCCCTGAACCTGCGCAGGACAAAAATAGTTTGGGCAATAAATATATACTTCTTCTTCCGGTTTTTCAAGTTTAGTGTTGCAGACGGGGCATTTATCAGGTTCGGAAAATTCAACAGAAGATTTCTCCCTTTTATTCAGAACTACTTCGGTTACTTTTGGAATCACATCGCCACCCTTTTCAATTTTAACATAATCTTTTTCGCGTATATCTTTCCGCTTAATTTCTTCAAAGTTATGCAGTGTAGCACGCGAAATAGTAGAGCCGGCAAGGAAGACAGGCTCAAGTTCGGCAACCGGAGTTATTGTACCCGTTCTGCCAACCTGAAGAGTTATACTGTTTATCTTTGTTACTTTTTCCTTTGCTTTGAATTTGTATGCGATAGCCCAGCGAGGCGACTTTGCCACACTTCCAAGAAATTCCTGCTGTCTGATTGAGTTCACTTTTACGACAACTCCATCTATTTCGTAAGGAAGAGTATCGCGAATCTCATCAATATGATTACAGAATTTCATAACCTTATCAATACCTTTAACTTTTTCAGTAAAGCTGTTTACAGGAAATTTCATTTTCCTGAGCAGTTCAAGGTTTGTGGAATGTGAGTTCAGAGTAATGTCATCGGAACGGAGGAAATAAATAAATACATTGAGAGGTCTGGAAGCTACAACCCTGCTGTCTTTAAGTTTAAGCGTTCCAGCGGCAGTATTTCTCGGATTAACGAAAAGTTTTTCCCCTCTTGTTTCCTGTTCTTCATTAATCCTGAGGAAATCTTCTTTATTAATGTATACTTCACCTCTTACCTCAAAATTTTTAAGAGAAGAATCTGTCGCCTTCAGCGGGATGGAGCGAATAGTTTTAAGATTGTTTGTAACATCGTCTCCTTTAGTACCGTCTCCACGTGTAGCACCTTTTGTCAGAAATCCTTTCTCATACTTTAGAGAAACTGCAAGCCCATCAATTTTAAGTTCGCAGACGTATTCAATCACTTCTTCTGAAAGTGCCGATTTAACCCTGTTGTCAAATTCTATAAGTTCGTCGAAATTATATGAATTGGAAAGAGATAACATAGGTACATCGTGATAAACAACATCAAATTTTTTAGTAGGTTCGCCGGATACCCTCTGAGTAGGAGAATCGGGAGTAATTAAGAGCGGATATGTTTTTTCCAGTTCTTCAAGTTCCTTCATCATAGTATCGTAGGTATAATCATCAATATCGGGCTGAGCCAGCACATAATATTTATAGTCGGCATCATTGATTTTCTGCCTGAGAGTATTTATTCTTTTTATGGTATCTTCATTCATAAGGACAAAGATAAAATTAATGTGTGCAGAGGGTTATTTAACAATACCCTGTCTTGAAATTTTCAGACGCCTGATTCTTCTGTCTTCAATAATAAGCTTTTTGCCGTTAAGATAAACATCGAATGATTCAGTATTATCTGACGAGAGATAGAAGCGGTTCTTAGCTTTCCATTCGCTTTTATCACCTTCTTTGAAATACTCCTTATACCTGTTGTTCTCAAGAAGCGTATCAAGTACAACAGTGACAGAACCTCTGCCAAGCCCGACTATTTTAATAGAAACGGAATCTGTTTCCATACGTTTCAGAGAATCTGCTTTAAGGACTGCTTTATTTACAGAATCCTGAATCTCTTCATCGGTTCTTTTGCCGAGAATTTTCTTTTCCGTTTCTTTTACTACATCATCAAAATTCTGACGTATTATTTCGGTTTTCGATGAACGTTTCTGAAGAAATATAACATCAACAAGGAAATAAACTCCTGCAAGCAGTGCGGCAATAAGAATTACTATACCTGCATTTTTAAAGAAAGCAGAAGAAAGTCTGAATCCGCTTTCATCGTTATAGCTTCCTTCAAAATCAGAATTATCATTCTCAATCTTTATACGTTTTGATTTAGAAAATTTTCTTCTTTCAGCCTGTTCAGGGTTTTCCTTTACAGCAGGAGGTTTTTCAGTCTTATCTGCGACTGTTTCTTTAACCGGTTCACTCTCAGGTACTTCAAAAATATCGTCAAGATTTACTTTCTTGCCGGAATCAGGAAGAATGATTTCTTCGGGAGCTGCGGGTTCTTCGACATATTTAACTTTCTGAGCTTCAAGTTCCTTTGCTTTTTCCTTTTCCTCAATATCCTTAATCATTGAAGTATATCTGCCATTCTTAGCCATCTCATAATTAAAAAGAAGTTCATCGCCGTCAATGCCTACCACTTTAGCGTATTGCTTCAGAAATGCACGTATATGAGTTGTTGTGAAAAAAGTGAAATCGCCGCCTTCCATCTTTTCAAGAATAGATTTATGGACGCGAGTCTTTGCGGAAATATCATTAATCGTAATTTTTTTCGATTCTCTTATCTTTATAAGATCTTCGCCAAATTTTTTTAGCATTATGAACCCTTAATATTCTGTAAGTTATCAGATTTTTTATTAATATTAAAGTATAGTATTTATCCCAAATTAATATTTACAGGAGATGAAGAATTTTGAAGGAGCAAAATATTAAACAGCCCGGTGCGGATTATCTTTTCGCGTTAAGAGTGAACTTACGTTTTTATATTCCTTTATTACGTATTTAAACCAAAGGTAAATTAAAACAGGAAAGACTATGAAACTTAATTTGTTATGCTGCCAGGCTTTTAAGAAATCAAGGTTCATAATCGAATAGAAAGCATGACGGCTGCCGCAACCCCAGCACTCCATTCCTGTAACTCTTTTTATCAGGCAAATACTGCCAAATTTATCCTGATAAGAAATAGGAATGAGATAGAACACAAAAGGCAGAAATAAAAAAGCCCCCAGTCTTAATAAAGCATACCAGACTGAGGACTTAAAATGTGTAATTTTATTAAGCAATTATTTTTTTAATAACGGATTGCCGTTTGCGTCTTTGTATGAACCAGTGATGATTGTGATTAAATCTATTAAACTCCAGATTCCACAGCCGCCGAGTGTTAATAACTGAGCAATACCAATTCCGGTATGACCTGTATAGAATCTGTGAATTCCTAAACCGCCTGCAAATATGCAGATTAATAATGTTGTCATCCAGTCTTTCTGACCGGTAGGTTGTACGTTTTGTTCGTCCATAACTTTCCCCTAATTTAATTTAATTTTTAAAAAATGAAAATAAACATATTCATTATATTAGTCAACAAATAAAGGTATCATAAACGTTCATTTTTTAAATACTTAATATTAGCTATTACTTCATTTAAAGACAGCAATGACAGATTAAAAACAGGTATATATGCATAAATTTTAAGGGGTTTCCTTAAATGTTGAATTTTCCGATTATTAAACATATTTTTTAATAATATGGACAAGCAGTACTTAAATGATAATTATCAGTCTTTAATAAGAGATATTAAAGAAACCTGCGTCAGAACGGGAAAGGATTTTAACGAAATTACGCTTATTGCAGTAAGCAAGACTTTTCCCGCCGAGGATATAAATATCGTGAGAGAAGCGGGACAGGTGCATTTCGGAGAGAATAAGGTACAGGAATTGAAGAGTAAATTTGATATTTTGGGGAATGAAAACATAAACTGGCACTTAATAGGACACTTACAGACGAATAAAGTTAAGTATATTGCAGATTTTGTTCATTTAATTCACTCTGTTGACAGTCTAAAACTGGCAGAAGTAATAAACGAGCAGGCAGTAAAACATAACAGAAAGATTGATATACTTGTTCAGGTGAACACAAGCAATGAAGACCAAAAATCAGGTATAGAACCTGAAGAAGCGGGAGATTTGTGCTCTGCGATAAGCAAACTTGGTAATATTAACATTAAAGGACTTATGACAATCGGTATGTTTACAGATGACGAAGATATAATAAGAAACAACTTTAAAGCGCTGAAAACAGTTTATGATGAATTAAAGAGGGTTTATTCCTCTTTTCAGTACCTGTCAATGGGTATGACTTCTGATTACAGGATTGCGATAGAAGAAGGAGCAAATATGCTCAGAATCGGAAGTGCCATATTCGGTTACAGGAATTATTCAATTTGAATTTTAAAACAATTAAAACTATAAATTATTATGATTCTTTCTTCAAAAGACATTAAGAAAAAAGACTTCAAGAAATCACTCCGCGGGTTTGACACAGACGAAGTAGATGCATTTCTCGAAACAGTGAGCAGCCATTACGAGAAACTTCTCGTAGAAAACAGAAATCAGGCAGACCGCATAAAATCTCTTTTGCAGGACATAGAGATTTACAAGGAAAACGAGCTTAACCTGCAGAAAGCAATCATAAAGTCACAGGATTTAGGAGAAGAAATTGTTGCAAACGCTAAGAAGAAAGCTGACAATATAATCAGAACTGCCGAACTTGACGCAAGAACAATCAAGCAGGAACTTGAAGATGAAATCCTTGGCAAGAGACAGGAACTCGAGGAGATTAAACTTAAAAACGAAAAAACGTTTGACGATTTCAGAAATTTCCTTCACGACAAACTGAATGAACTTGAAGATTTCTCGAGAAACAGAAAAGTTCTCAATATGGAATTATCCCCTGCTACCGAAATCCATCATTACCACAGTAACGATACGGAAATTCCTGAGCCGGAAGAGACTGCAAAACCAATGAAGAAAATTTCGCTGTCTTCAAAGACGAATGAAAAGCCTGACGGTTCTTTCGACGATAGTTTTGAAATTAAAAAGTGAATACGTTAAAAAAGTATAATGAATACAGAGCACAAAGAAGCATATAATTATATCAGGAGTATTTCAGACAAGAAATATGATGCGGGTATTATTCTGGGTACAGGTCTGGGAGGCCTTGTAAAGTTTATTGAAAAAGAACATTCAATCGATTACAAAAATATTCCGGGTTTTCCTGTTTCGACAGTTGAGTCACATACGGGAAAACTGATATTGGGAAAGCTGTCGGGCAAGAACGTTATTGCAATGTCTGGCAGGTTTCACTATTACGAAGGATACAGCCATAAAAGAGTAACATTTCCGATACACGTACTTAAACAGGCGGGGATAAAGACACTAATTGTTTCCAATGCCTGCGGTGCAGTGAGTACGAAGCTTGATAAAGCAGACCTTATGATAATGACTTCGCACTTTAATATGCATTTTACGACACCTCTTATCGGGTCTTACAGACTTAACGGAACTGCATCGAAATATTTTTACGACGAGGACTTAATAGCTCTCGCGGAAAAAGTAGCTCTTAAGAACAACATCAACATCAAAAAAGGCAGTTATGCTTCAGTACAGGGACCAAACCTTGAGACGAAAGCTGAATACAGACTTATGCAGAAAATAGGAGTTGATACTGTGGGAATGTCAACTATTCCCGAAGTGCTCGTTGCCAGAGAGCTTGGGCTGAAGACATTAGGACTTTCAATAATTACAGACCTCGGATTTCCCGATACACTAAAAGTTGCGATGCTTGAGGATATACTTGAGTCAGCGGGAAAAGCAGAGCCGAAAATGGTTACTTTAATAAAGAAACTTGTAAATGAATTATAATATAAATTAATGAATAAAATGACCGAACAAAGAAAAAGGATACTGGAATCCGTAAAAGCAATAAAGAAGCACATTCCGGTAAAACTGAAACCAAAAGTTGCGCTGATTGTTGACGACAATTACACGTTACCTTACGGAATCAATATTCTAAAGAAACTTGATTACAAAGATATACCTCCGAAGATTGAGAACTTTGATAAAGAGAATAAAGGAAAAATCTATTACGCAAAAGCCGGCTCAAGAGATTTGATTATTTTCAAAGGACGTTTTCATTTCTACGAGGGATATTCAATGCGCGACATCGGCCATATTATTTACATAATGAGTTACCTTGGGATTGAAAAGATACTTTCAGTTGATGAAGTCGGAAACCTAAATCCGCGATTTGAATGCGGCGAGCTGGCACTCATATACGACCACATAAACCTTATGGGAGACAATCCGCTCATAGGTGAAAACGACGAAGAACTCGGAATCCGTTTTCCAGATATGAGCAATGCATACGACAAGAAAATGTTCGAAAGAATCGTAAAAGTTTTTCAGGACAATAAAGTCAGGATAAACGAATCGGTTTACCTAAGCATCATTGGTCCACAGACTGAAACAGAAGCAGAGGCAAGGTTCTACCGCGAGATAGGATCTGACGTCCTCGGTTATTCACTCGCACCTGAAAATATAACAGCAGTGCACGCGAAGATAAAGTTTGCGGCAATCGGATTAATTACACGGGATTTAATAGCAGACAGAATGCTTGAAGACAAACGGAGTGTTGAAGAGAAGAAGAAAGATGCACAGAATAACAGAAGATATGCACACAGCGAACTAAATAAAATACTTGTAAAGTTAATCAAATCGCTGTAAATTACTTTTACCGTAACTGAAACATTTTCGTATAATTTTTGTTTCTATTGTAAGGGTAAAACATACTATTATATCTATTAATTTAAAAGCATAAATGAAGAAATTACTATTAACGTTACTATTATTGTCTGGTTTTTACTGTCTGCCATTAAGCGCACAGACTTACGACACCATTAAAGTTGATGCAGAAAGCATCGATGAAGCAGACGGAACAATTTCAAATTATCTAACGGAACACTTCCCGATAATTTCAGAAAAAGTAATCAAGAAAATAACAGATAAGAGGATTATTGAGAGAATTGACAAGCCGGTAGAAGCGGGCGGTGGTATTTTCTACAAGGTAAATTATCTTGTACCGAGAAGTTTTCTTCTTGATACGATGAAAATACTCTGGGAGCTTAACATTCCGGAATTCCGTTCACATTTATATCAGATAGACGGAAAAGACACGATATATATTGATACATGGAATAACGTTATCGGTACTGCCAAAGACAAGACTTATGCAGGACACTTTGAAGCATTCAGAGTTAGGAATTATCCTTCCTGGAAAGACCCTGAAAAAGGAAAAGAAGATAAACCTGCCACTCCGCCGGGACCAAACAATCCACTGGGTTTATTCGTTGTACATTATGATGAAAGTTCACTCAGGTATTTTCACGGAACGAACAAGAACAGCCTTATATATTCCAAGATGAGAAATCTTTCTCACGGCTGCGTAAGGAATGACAATGATAACATTGCAAAGATGAAAGAGTTTCTTATTAAACGCGTGATTAAGTCGAAGGATTTATCTGACTGGATTGGCAGCAAAAGGAGCATGACTTATGAATTCGGGAAAATTGACAGATTCCCTGTAAGAATCATTTATAAAACTTATACAATAGACAGGGACGAGAAAGGACTGTTTGTGGAATTGTATAAAGACATCTATAACTATTCAAACCCGCGTAATATAGATACAAAATGGAATGCTGAAGAATTAATAACTCTCACTACCAAGGATAACCTTTTAAGTGAGTTTAAAGCTAAGGCAAAAGGTGAACTGACTGAGGAAAGGCTTAATGAACTTGTTGATTTTGTAATTAAAAGACTTGATACGTATGAAAGATATTATATAAACGAATTGAATTTCTAATTTTGAAATAATCAGCCTTCCTTTTGCAGGGAAGGCTGATTTCTAAAAACTCTCATCTCTCCACTTCTTAATCCTCCACGGTGAATTCACATCAGGCCGCGAAAGGTTCATGTCTGCAAAGCCGAACAAACGGACTACATTACTCGGATTAAAAGTTACAGTAAGATTAAATCCCCTCTTCACGTTTACGTTCAGACTGTCTCCCATATACACAGTAATATTGTTCCATATTATGTCTGTTTTCTGTGAATTCTGAAAAAGTCTGCTCGTAGTTCTCATCTCTGTCTGCTTATCCCAGGAAACATCAAACCCTGTTTCATAATCTTTATACGTAAAAAGGAAATCGTCTGACAGTAAACCGGAATAAACCGATGTGTCTTTGAATGTATAAGCATATTTGAAATTTGTATAAACGCCGTCAACAGTCATCTGGTCTGAGATTATGTTTGAAGAACCTGATTCATCGAGCGAAGGCGAGAAAATATTTTCACAGGATGCGAAAATTACAGTTACTAAAAGCAATATTAAGATATAATATTTTCTCATTTAAGATTCTTCTTACAGCAAGATAAGAATGAAATTAAAAACTTTCAATTGTGTAATGTGTAT
>CAIUQV010000638.1 GCA_903901375.1 uncultured Ignavibacteriota bacterium | reverse complement strand
CGGTTACATCAAACACTTTTATCACCACTTTGTCATTCCCGCGAAAGCGGGAATCCAGAATCACATCAAACTTTATCCTTGTAGTCGGATTAAACGGATTTGGATAGTTCTGTGATAGTGAATATACTGATGGTATTTTTGATGAAATATTGTTTATCCCAATTGGATTACCTGTCGGGTTTCTTTTGTAATACACCTCGAAATTTCCATCTCGTTTATCATTCCAGACGACGTGTACATATGAATCTGATACTGCGATTGAAGGTCGAAGTGATTCAGCAGTATCATTTGTAAGTTGTGTTATCTGTTCCCAGTTTGCTCCTCCGTCTGTTGAGCGGTCATAATAAATCTCATAGTTGCCTGTAGTGTTATCCTGCCATGCAAGATGCACATTATTCTGTGAAACTGATATTGCAGGATACCATGAAATACCCGGATTATTAGTCAGTCGTTTTTCGCTGCTCCAGGTTACTCCTCCGTCAGTTGAACGGATATAAAATATTTCTTCAGTACCGAACCTCGTATCCTGCCAGGCAACGTGCACAGCAGCTCCTGAAACACCGACTGTTGCATTGTAAGATTCAGAAGAACCAAAAGTCAATTGTTTATCACTTTCCCAGTTAGTTCCGTTATCTGTTGAACGCTTGTAAAAAACAGCTCGCTTACCCGTTCGGAAATCATACCATACAACGTGTACTATGTTTCCTGAAACTGCAACCGAAGGATAATATGTTCCGTTCGAATCGTACGTCAGTCTTGTATCGGCTCCCCAGGTAATACCACCGTCTGTTGAGCGTTTGTAATAAACCTCTTCATTCAAATCTCTTGATTCAGGCCAGACTATATGTAAGTTTAATCCCGAGACTGCCAAAGATGGAGCCCAGGACCTTGCAGAATCAAATGTAAGACGTAAATTTTCTGTCCAGTTAATGCCGTCGTCTGTTGAACGCTTATAGTATATTTCAAAGTTACCGCTCATTTCATCACACCAGGTAAGATGAACTGTAGTTCCATTTACTGAAACTGAAGGACGCCACGATGAAGCGGGATTGTTTGTGAAACGTATATCCGATCCCCAGGTAATGCCTTTATCTGTTGAGCGTTTGTAATATATTTCCCTGTTGCCGTCTCTTTCATCAGCCCAGACAACGTGTACAGTATTACCGTTTAATGCTATACCTCTTGAACTATTCAAAGGCTCGTAACTGTCACCTGAGGAATACGTCAAGCGTACTTCCTGTGACCATTGTGCTAACGAAATGGCAGAATGAAATAATATTGAAATAAACAGAAATACTAATTTCATTTCAACACTTCAAACTATATTTGTGTATAATAATCAATCTGATATAACTGATTTAATTAAAGAAAAGTAAAGATTATTGAATTATATAGCAAGATAATTCTCGGAGGTTTTATCCTTTGTTAGTACGATTCTTACTTTTTAGTGTATTTTAGTATCAGGTTGTTCAGTCCGTCAAGAAAGAACCCTTTTACGTTATTCTGAAGAAGGTAGATTTTCTGATTATAATATAAATATACCCAGGTTGCATCATCAATCACTATTCTCTCCATTTCATTGTATATCTTTTTCCTCTCTTCAAAGTTTGTAATTCTGATTGATTTTTCGTACAACTTATCTATTTCTGGATTTGAATAACCTGTCTTATTCGGACCGAATGGAACTACATTCTTTGAATAAAATAGCGAAAGAAAATTCTCCGGGTCAAAGTAATCAGCTCCCCAGTTGCCGCGTGTGAATGCTAGTTCGCCCTGCTGCTGTTGTGTATTAAGCGATGATTGCAATGTCTGTTCAAGTTTTATATCAATACCGATTTCCTTTAACTGCTCCTGAATTGCTATTGCTATATTCTTCTGCAATTCATCGTTCGATATGTAAAGAGTGAGTAAAAGTCCTTTACCATCCGCATATCCTGCTTCAGCTAAAAGTTCTTTAGCTTTCTGTAAATTGTAATTGTATCCTTTTACTGTCGAATCAAATCCCGGCATTCCTATCGGAAGAGGTCCGTTATATGCTGCGTGTCCGCGGTTCTTCAGAACAAACTTTACAATCCTTTCTTTATCTATTGCAAAATTAATTGCTTGCCGGAGTTTTTTATTATTAACAAATGGCGATGTCTTTCCGGCTGGAAGGTTCTCATTCTGGACCATTATAAGGTAAACAGTATTAAGCCATGGCTGCTTAACAAGATTGTAGTTCTTCTTTTCCGCATCAATCATTTTTCCGTTTTCATCTGTTATCGCATCAATTATCTCCGATGACGGTTCGTGATAGTCATACTTGCCGTTAAGGAAGTCAAGGAATTCAGTTTCCTGTGATTTTGTGAAAGTGATTTCTGCGTTTTTAAGGTAAGGTAATTTATTTCCTGCTGAATCTGTCTCATAATAATTGTCATTTCTGATTAATGACAAGTGTTTATCATGAAACCATTCCTTGAACATAAAAGGACCTGTACCTACGGGATGTGATGAAAATCCGCTGCCGTAGTAATCAACTGCTTCTTTTGGGTAAACAAAACCATAAGTCATAGTTAATAATGAAAGAAATGGGGCAAATGCATCAGTCAGTTCTATAACAAGTGTTGAGTCATTCGGTACTCTAATACCCGAAATGCCGTCTACTTGTTTATCTGATTTCTTTGCCTTGTATTCATAAAACTCATTTGCGCCTTTTATCTTATCCCTGAAAACCCATAAACCTCTTGTCTTTGTAGTAGGGTCGTTAACTCTTTCCAGACAGTATTTGAAATCACTAGCCTTTACATTTCTTCCGGTTGAGTTTTTGAAACAGGCATCATTGTGAAACCTTATATTTGTTTTAATATTAAAAGTGTATTTAAGCCCGTCTTCTGATATTACCCAGCTTTTTGCAATCTGAGGAACAATTTCATTTGATTTATTGTAGGAAACAAGACCTTCCATAACATTCATCAGTACCCATATAGTCTGTGGAGAATTAGACATTACTGGCTCAAGAGTTTCAAGCCCTAGCGGGAAATTAAGCCTGAAGAGGTCAGGATTATTTATATCCGCTTTTTTGCAGGCAAGACTCTGCAAAATAAACATAAAAGCTAAAACTGAAATTATTTTTGTAATTGTTCTTGTCAACGAAATTATTTCTATTCTTAATTTGTTTAAAATATTATTAATCTCTGATTTATTCTATACATAAATTTAATAAAGAACAAATATATCATTTTAGTGATGGATTATTAACTTATAATAAATCACAGAGAGTATTATTTTCAATTACTTCAAATAAAAGATTAGATAATTCTATATGGCTAAAAAACACAGTGCAAAGTTTTTAAAGGAAAAGGAAAATTTCTTCGGTCTGTCTGAAACACAGATGCTTGACGCATACAAATATATTCTTACTACAAGATATCTTGACGATAGAACTGATAGTCTTATAAAACAGGGAAAGGCTACCTTCCTTATTTCCGGTGCAGGTCATGAAGCTGTTCAGGTTGCAACTGCAATG
>CAIUQV010000637.1 GCA_903901375.1 uncultured Ignavibacteriota bacterium | reverse complement strand
TTATTGCCCTCGAAAGTAATGTTGTTTATCCGGAACTGTCTTCCTTCTCTTACTTTTATATTAAGATAAACATCTTCCTTATCAGGCGACAGTTTGATTTGAGTGTCAACTATTTCAGCATCCTTGTAACCTTTTTCCTTATAATGCTCAATAATAAGTTTTTTATCTTCTTCAAGCTTATCTTTATCGTGTCTTGCTCCATCCCAGAATTTCCACCAGACTTTCTCGGAAATATTATCCATGGACTTTTTAAGTTCATTAGACGGAATATCAATATTTCCTTCGAACTTAATTTCCCGTACAGTCAGCTTATTACCTTCGTTAATCTTTACCCTTATCCGAGCTTCATTGTTTGCGGAAATTAATTTATCAATTTTTACTTCCGCAAGAGCATAACCATCTTCAGTGTAATATTTAACAAGATTATATTCGGCATCTTTGAGTTTCTGTTCTGAAACAACTTCTCCGTTCGTTAAACCGATTTTCTCGTTGACTTCTGAATTCGAAAAATGGTCATTCCCGAATATTTCCACTTTTTCAATTCTCGGTAATTCTTCAACCATAATTACAAGATATACGTCCTTACCGAATTTTTTATCTATGCTCAGGGAAATGTTTGAGAACAATGAAAGTTTCCACAGTCTTCTTATGGCTTCCCTTGTTTCATCGGAAGGAATTGCAATTTCCATGTTTTCCCTTAATCCTGAATAAGCTACAATTGTTCTTGAATCATAAACCTTGTTTCCTTTTACTGAAATATTAGCAAGTTTATAAACATTATTTCCATCATCCTGTGCGTTAGAAGTACTGTATAACACCACGAATAGACATAATATATTTAGAACGATTATTTTTGTCTTCTTTATCATTAATAATTTATTTCTTTTTAAGTTGTTCGCTTACAAGACCAAACCGTCTTTCGCGTTTTTGATATTCTTCAATTGCTTTGTATAAGTGTTCTCTTCTGAACTTTGGCCAGAACACACTGTCGATATATATTTCTGAATAAGCTAATTGCCATAGAAGGAAATTACTGATTCTGTATTCTCCGCCTGTACGTATCATCAGATCGGGATCGGGAATATTCTTAGTAACCAGATAATCTGAAAAGCTCTTTTCATTTATATCTTCTATTGAAATAACCTTATTCTTACAATCATTATAAATTTTATGAATCGCATTAATAATGTCCCATCTTCCACTGTAACTCAACGCAAGGTTGAGAGTCATTAGTTTGTTATTCTTTGTTTTCTCCATTGCATCAATCAATTCCTGATGAACCCTGTCCGGCAGTTTATCAAGATTACCCGTAGCTATTAACCTTACATCATTTTCATGAAGTCTGTCGGTTTCATCTTTTAAAGCCTTAATAAGCAACTTCATCAGAACTGTTACTTCATCTTTCGGGCGTTTCCAGTTTTCAGTTGAAAAAGTGTATAATGTTAAAAACTTTACCCCAAGCTGACCGCAGGCTTCAACTGTTTCTCTGACAGATGTAACCCCTTTCCTGTGTCCAAAAATTCTTGTCTCTCCCATTTGCTTAGCCCATCTGCCATTACCATCCATAATAATAGCAATATGACGAGGGATTTCGCCGCTTGCCTTCAGTTTTTCCTGTTTTAATTTATCTTTTTTATCCGGTGCTATCAATTTCTTATATTAAAATTAAATTTAACCTATTTTCATTGATGTTCTAACTTCCTCCATTGTATTTTCAGCAATAATTCTTGCTTTCTTTTCACCTTCAATTAATACTTCGAGAACCCCTGATTTGTTCTGTTCAAGTACAGACCTTTTTTCTCTTATAGGAAGCAGAAAATTACTTAAAGAATCTGATACTTTCATTTTGCAATCAAAACAACCTAATGAACCCGAAGTACATCCTTCACGTATTTCCTGTATCCCTTCCGGATTAAACTTCCGATGGTATGTATAAACCAGACAAATATCAGGATTACCTTTATCACCTTTGCGAAGTTTAGCGGGATCTGTAAACGCTTTTTTCATTTTGCTCTTAATTGCGTCTGTATCATCTGAAAGCAAAATAGTATTATCGAGAGATTTACTCATCTTTGCTTTTCCGTCTAATCCGGGAAGTCTTGCAAATTGAGTTATTTTAGGTTCAGGAATCGGAAATATTAGTTTACCGTCAGGTTTTTTAAAGTTCTCATTAAAGTTACTTGCAATCTGTCTTGTTATTTCCACGTGAGGTACCTGATCTTCACCAACAGGAACAACATCGCCTTTATACAAAAGAATATCTGCTGCCTGTAATACTGGATAGCCAAGATGACCGTATGCAATAGTCTGAAGATTCAAATCCTTTATCTGTTCTTTAAGCGTAGGATTCTTTTCAAGCCTTGCCTTTGTAATTAGCATGGAAAAGACTAAAAATAATTCAGTATGCTCTTTTATCTTTGATTGCCTGAAAATCGGTGACTTTTCAGGATTAATACCCGAAGCAATCCAATCGATAGCCATTTCAATAGAATCCTCATACACATTATCTGTATTCAAGCTTGTTGTTAAAGTATGATAATCTGCTATTAAATGATAGTTCTGATAATCGTTCTGCAATGCAACCCAGTTTTCAAGAGCACCCACATAATGACCTATGTGCAGCTTACCTGTTGGTCTCATACCCGACAATATTATTTTCTTATTTGCTGACATTACTATCTATTTCAATTTTATAAATTAATTCACCTTCTTTTGTCATTCCATATTTCTCTCTGGCAACTCTTTCAATTTTCTCGTCTGAATTGTTCAAAGAATCTATTTCTTTTCTCAAAGTGTCCTGTTTTTTCTTTTCATCTGCGAGTTGTTTTTCGAGTCTCGCCTTTTCCTTCTGAAATCTCATTCTTGTAAGAAGACCGTTATCAGCTATTACAGCATAGATGAGAACAGTCAAAATAATTAATCCAAATAATGTAAAGAACTTATTATACTTAATAAACCTTAAAATAATAACTAAAATACCGTCACTTTTTCCCTTATTCATACTTTAATAAAGATGAACGTATAATTTTATCTATCAGCGAATTAAAATCCATTCCTGAAGCTTTTGCTGCCATTGGAACAAGAGATAATTCTGTCATACCCGGAAGAGTATTCACTTCTAGACAATATAAATCGTTGCTTTCTGTCATAAGAAAATCAACCCTGGAATAAACCCTGCAACCTATTGCTTTGTTTGCAGCAAGAGCCATTTCTTTAGCTTTAGTAGAAACACTATCCGGAATTAAAGCCGGACAGACATAATTTGACATACCCTTTGAATACTTATGCTCATAGTCATAGAATCCTTCTTTTGGAACAATCTCTATGACAGGATACGCATTTTCATCTATAATTGATACAGTGAGTTCTCGGCCTTTGATATATTTCTCAATGAGAACTTTTTCAGAATAACTCAGAGCTAAATTTACACCTTTAATAAAATCATCTTTATTGTCAACAATTGAAAGACCTACGGTGCTTCCTTCATCGTTAGGTTTGATAACCAAAGGACTTCCAAACCTTTTAATACAGTCATCAAAATTTATATCATTTATATTTGTAACAGAAATCCAGTCAGGTGTAAGTATTCCCGTCCTGTTAAAAACAATCTTTGAAAAGTCTTTATCCATAGCTACACATGAAGACTGAATACCTGAACCTGTATATTTAATACCTCTTAATTCTAGTAAAGTCTGTATTTTACCATCTTCCCCATATTTACCATGCAAACCAAGAAATGCCAGATCAATATCATTAAACAACTCAGATTCAGCACACTCAAGTAATTTTCTGGAATTCTCTTTTTGCAAAACCCTTATTTTCTCAAGTGTAGGATATTCTTTTGTAACTTTATCTTTTAAAATCAACTCTTCATCCACTAATTCTTTGCCAAAAATCGGATCTATAACAGAGACTTTGTGCCCTAAAGCCCTCAGTGCTTTTAGTATACCCCTTCCAGATGAAAGCGATACTTCACGTTCCGAAGATAATCCACCCGTTAATAATGCAATATTCATAGAATTTTCAGTAAAACAATTAATATAATCATTATAAAAGAGTATTAAAATATTGAAATATGGTTAATTTCCTTACCTGTAAATATCCATACTAAACATCAGTTTTTATAATTTTTCCCTGAAACAGTGAAATTATAAAAACTGCCTTTAGAATAATTATATTTTTAGCATTATAACAATAAAACGTATGAAATAAGTGCATTTTTGAAAGTGAAAACACAATAGCAAAGAAAATAACAAATTTTGCATTTTCTTACTTCATTATTAACTAAATTGATATACCCTTAAAAGGGAAAAACACCATTGCTTTAAGAATTTCTATTCAATTTTAAATTCATAATATTCTATTAATTCCTATTTATTCTAAAATGACAACTTTCGAGACAGAAGAATATGTTCTAAATTCAAACGATGTTGATACAAATGAGAGAATGAATCCAACTGCACTTTGCAATTTTATGCAAAATCTTGCAAGTAAAGCAGCAGAAAACAAAGGATTCGGTTATACCTTTATGCATAAAAATGGTTTAGTTTGGGTTCTGGTAAAGATTAATGCCAGAGTGTTAAAGTATCCCAAATGGAATGAGACCATAAAACTACAGACCTGGGTACACGGAATTGACAAAATCAAAACAGACAGGCATTTCATACTTTACGATAATAATGAAAATGAAATTGCTTATGCTATTACAGAATGGGCTTTAATAGATTACAGAATGAGAAGACCACAGATCATTGAGAGTTTTGTAGACAGAAATAAAGCACTTGATGATAAAGAAGCAGACGTCAATCCACCATCAAAAATAAAAAAGCTGATTAATCCCGAGTCATGCGGTATCAGGAATATTGTTTACAGTGATATAGATTTAAATGGTCATGTAAGCAATGTAAAATATCCAGAGTGGTTTCTTGATACGTATGATTTTGAATTTAGGCATAATAATTTACTTCAGGAATTTGAAATGAATTTCCTTGCAGAATGCAAATTTGGACAGTCGGTCAATATTTACAAAGAAATTACTGATAATGTGCATTACGGATCAATTTTCAGAAAGTCAGACAATAAAGAAGTTTTCAGAATCAAATTAAAATGGCACTCATGAATAAACTAAATACATTTTTAGTTATATTACTATTATTTACAACTGGTGTTTTTTCGCAAACGGAAAATTCCAAATACGTAAATGTGTTTATAGGAACAGGGTCAGTTGACAATCTCAGCTTATCAGGCAGTAATTTCCCGGGTGCGTGTTATCCTTTCGGGATGGTGCAAATCAGCCCTGATACAAAAGAGAACCCTGAAGATCCTTGCAGTGGATATGATTATAAGGATAAGACTATTGTAGGTTTTAGCCAGACACACCTTAACGGTACTGGTGTTGCTGACCTTTTCGATTTCCTTTTTATGCCTTATGAAGGTGAACTCAAATGGTTTCCGGGTAATGATTCTGTTATAGGATACAGTTCAACATTTAGTCATACAAATGAAACAGGCTCACCGGGATACTATAGTGTTATTCTTGACAATAAAATCAAATGTGAATTTACAGCAGCATCGCACAGCGGGATGCATAAATATACATTCCCTGAAAATAAGCCTTACAAACTAATAGTAGATCTTTTCCATTCGCTCGATAAAAAACGTCCGTACTGGTCTTGCAGGATTGTTTCATCTCAGGTAAGGATAATAGACAATAAGACGATAGAAGGATACAGGATAATTACTGGCTGGGCAAGGCTCCGTAAGGTATATTTCAGAGCAGAGTTTTCAAGGCCTTTTTCAAACAGTTATATAAAAGCAGGAAAAAATGTGTTTGAGAATACTACTATAGGTAACGATAATGACTTAAAGGTAAATTTAGATTTCGGGAATGGAAATACTGAGCCATTATACGTAAAAATTGGTCTTTCTTCTGTAAGTCTAGAAGGTGCAGAGATGAATCTGAAAAGCGAAATAAATAATTTAACTTTCGAAGAAGTGAAGGCTTCATCAAAAGATGCTTGGGATAAAGAGCTTGCATGCATAGATATTGAGGGGACTCCGGAACAGGAGACTTTTTTCTATACAGGACTCTATCATGCATTCATTCAACCGAATAATATTGCCGATGCAAATGGAAGTTATATGAATCATAATTTCGAAACTGTTAAAGCTCCTGACGGAGTACACTACAGTACTTTTTCTCTATGGGATACATACCGTGCTGCTCATCCGCTTTACACAATAGTTCAAAAGCATAGAAGTGCCGATTTTATAAATTCTATGCTTAGACAATATAAAGATTACGGTTATCTTCCAATATGGCAACTTTGGAGTGAAGAAACTTATTGCATGATAGGAAACCATGCTATACCTGTTATAGTAGATGCATATTTCAAAGGTATAGAAGGTATTGACTGGAATCTTGCTTATGATGCAGTTAAAGCATCGTCAACAATTCCACACAGAAATTCACCATTCAGTATATTTGACAAATACGGATATTTTCCAGAGAACCTACAATCACAATCTGTTTCAATAACTCTTGAAATTGCATACAATGACTGGTGCGTATCTCAAATGGCAAAAGCAATGGGAAAAACTGATGATTACAACTATTTTATTAAACGTTCACAAAACTATTACAATCTTTTCGATAAATCAATAGGTTTCTTTCGTGCAAAAGACGATAAAGGAAACTGGATAGAACCCTTCGACCCTCTTAAATATGGAGGTAACGGCGGTTATCCTTTTACAGAAGGAAACGGATGGCAGTACCTCTGGTACGTTCCTCATAATGTTTACAAATTTATTGAGCTTCTGGGAGGAGAAAAAGAGTTTGCAGAAAAACTGGATAAGTTCTTTACTCTTGAAGCGAAACCGGAAGACGTTAACGGAAATGCTTCAGGATTTATAGGACAATATGCTCATGGAAATGAACCGAGCCAGCATATAATCTATCTATACAATTTCGTTAATGAACCATGGAAAGCACAGCAATACTGTGCCAAAGTTATGAGAGAACAATATACTGCCAATCCATCCGGATATTCCGGGAATGAAGACTGCGGACAGATGTCTGCCTGGTATATTTTAAGTTCAATGGGTTTTTATCCATTGAATCCTGCAAACGGAATTTACTGTTTCGGATCACCGCAGCTTGAAAAAGCAACCATCAATCTTGAAGGTAACAAGAAATTTATTATAACAACCAAGAATACAAAGGGATATAACAATAATATTTACATTCAAAGCATCAGGCTCAACGGTAAAGACTATACTAAAAATTACATTGAACATAAAGATATTATGAGCGGAGGAACGCTTGAGTTTATTATGGGAGGAACTCCGAATGAACATTGGGGAAAAAACGAAATCCCCGAATCAATATTAAAATAATTTTCTAAATTAAAATAACTAATATGGATGAATTCATGAAAGCAGCTATTGATGAGGCCAGGAAAGGATTAGCTGAAGGCGGTATCCCTATTGGCTCAGTTCTTGTTAAAGACGGAAAGATTATTGGCAGAGGACATAATCAGCGTGTTCAGAAAGGAAGCCCAACACTGCATGCCGAGATTGACTGCCTTGAAAATGCAGGTCGTGTAGGAAGTTACAAGAATACAGTTCTTTACTCCACTCTTATGCCTTGTTATCTCTGTTCAGGAGCGGTTGTGCAGTTTGGAATAAAGAAAGTCATTGTAGGAGAATCTGCAACTTTTCCTGGAGGACCTGAGTTTATGAGATCTCACGGAGTAGAAGTAACAGACCTTAAAAATGAAGAATGTATAAAGCTTATGACAGACTTTATTGAAGCAAATCCAAAACTCTGGAACGAAGATATTGGGGAACTGTAAATATCATCTTTTGCACTTTAGAGAAATGCTGGAATCAACATATTTCTGCACCCCCTACACTGAAAACATGAAAGCGGGGTGAATGCGGAGTGAAAGCGGGGTGAATGCGGGTTTCTAATGTCTATCTTTGCCTTAACTTTCATCAAAAGTAATCAAAAAGATGCTTGAACTATAAACAACAGTCCCGGAGAGTATCCGGGATTGTTGTAAAATAAATATGTAATTTAGATTTAATCCTCTACCATATAAACTTTTTTCATTTTAACATCAGTTTCAGGTTTATCACCAGGTCCTGTCTTTGTTTTTCCAATCTTTTCAACAACGTCCATTCCTTCCACAATCTCACCAAATATAGCATGTTTTCCATCAAGATGTGGAGTAGGTACCAATGTTATAAAAAACTGCGAAGTTCCGGTGTTAGGTCCGGCATTCGCCATAGATAAAATACCTTTTTTACTATGTTTTAATCCGGGTCCGAATTCATCCTGAATAGTTTTTCCTGAACCACCGCGGCCTGTACCGGTAGGGTCACCACCCTGAATCATAAAACCATCTATAACTCTGTGGAAAATAATTCCGTCATAAAAACCTTTTTCAACAAGACTTCTGAAGTTATCAGTAGTGACAGGTGCTTTATCACTATAAAGCTTTGCTTTAAAGTTACCCATTGTTGTTTCAAACTTAACATAGTTTAATTTCTTACCATCACTTTTCTTGTCGGTCTTATCATCTTCCTTTTTTACATCTTTTACAGTGTCCTGTTTTGTTTCAGTTGTCTGCTGTTTAACCGGTTCCTGTTTTTTATCTTCAACCTTCTGCTTAGGTTCTTCTTTTTTATTACATCCTGCAATAACTGCAAAAGCAAAAAGAATAATTAACAGATAATGAAATGAATGTTTGAACATATTTACTCCTTTAATAAATTTAGAATTATAATAATTATTATTCAATTGAAACTTTTATCATTTTAACTTCAGTTATCGGCCTGTCACCCGCACCAACCGGAGTTTTTCCTATCTTTTCAACTATATCCATTCCTTCTGTTACCTCACCGAATATTGCATGTTTACCGTCAAGCCATGGTGTTGGAACAAGCGTAATAAAGAACTGTGAAGATCCTGTATTTGGTCCGGCATTAGCCATCGAAAGAATACCCTTTCTGTCATGTTTTAGACCTTCACCGAATTCATCAGGAATAATTTTTTTCGAACCTCCTCTTCCTGTTCCTGTTGGATCACCTCCCTGAATCATAAAACCATCAATTACTCTGTGGAAGATTATACCATTAAAAAATCCCTCTTCAACAAGACTTTTGAAATTACCTGCGGTTACAGGTGCTTTATCCATATAAAGCATAACTTTAAAATCACCTAATGTTGTCTCAAATTTTACTACTATGTTTTTGTCATCTGTCAAAATACTACCCTCTTGTTTTAATGTTTTTGAAAAATTATTACCGGCAAAAGCTAAGAAAAGAACTGCCAGTATAGCAATGTTTAATAATTTCATAAATTATATTTTAAAATTGTTTTAAAAATCTAATATCATTTTCGTAGAACATTCGGATATCTGGTACAGAATGACGAATCATCAATGTTCTTTCTATTCCCATACCAAATGCAAATCCGGAATATTCTTCGGAATCATATCCAACATGCTTAAATACATTTGGATCTACCATTCCACAACCGAGTATTTCAAGCCAACCAGTGTACTTACAGATTCTACAGCCTTTACTGTTGCAAAGATAACATTCTACATCCATTTCAGCTGAAGGCTCTGTAAAAGGAAAGAAACTGGGACGAAGCCTTGTTTTAAGATCTTTTCCAAAAAACTCTTTTACAAAAAAGTCCAGTGTCCCTTTTAATTCCCTGAATGTAACATTTTTATCAACGTATAATCCTTCGACCTGATGAAACATTGAAAGTGAACGAGCACTAATAGCTTCATTTCGATAACATTTTCCCGGAATAATAACTCTTACAGGAGGTTTCTGAGATTTCATAATATGTACCTGAGCAGGTGAAGTATGTGTTCTGAGTAAGTATCTTTTATTCATTCCTTCACTTTTCAGATAAAATGTATCCTGCATATCACGTGAAGGATGATAATCAGGTGTATTAAGTGCATCAAAGTTATGGTATTCATCTTCAATTTCTCGACCATCGACAACTTTAAAACCTATTCTCTGAAATATACTGCTAATATCTTCTAATGCCTGAGTTATAAGATGTTTTGAGCCTAAATTGAATTTCCTTCCAGGTAGAGTATAATCTTCATCCGAACTGTCCTGTTTGTTAAGTTTATCCAATTCTGCCTGTTTATCTTCATAAGTTTTCTGGGTAAATACTTTTAATTCATTTAATGCCTTACCGACAGCACCTTTTATAGATTTATCAACATTCTTGAAATTTTCAAATAAATCATTTAACGAACCTTTGCGACTAAGGTATTTTATCCTGAAATTCTCTAAAGACTCTTTATCTTTTAAGGATTTTATATCATTTATAATTTCTTTATTTAATTTTTGTATGTTTTCGAGCATAAATTCTAAGTTTAAAAGATAGAAATTAGCTTAAAAATAATTAATTTTATATGGCAAAAAGACGAAAGTCTGTTTTTAGGTTTTTACAAAACGACAGTTCATTTATACAGTTAAAATATACTTTTAAATATTAAATACATAAAGTATCTTAAAGAAAAAGAGTCCCATTAAATATCGAAATGAAATTATTACCTCAAATAAAGTCTACTGAATATTATGAAGAATTACTTGAATTATGTACTAATGACTCTGATCTATACACAAAAGTTATATCAATTAAAGAAATCTTCAGAGATATATTTGGTAATATTCAAACTGATGAAAATGTAAGTTTTTCAAATATATACTCAAGAATTGAATATATAGTAAACACTTATAATATAAGTAATCAGATTTCTGATAAAATTAACTGGATAAAGTCTTTTATTTACAAATATGTAAAAAAGAGAAACACTATTACTGAAACAAACATCTCTGAATCGGTTTACATTTTATCTATAATTATATCAGAATTATCGGAAACCGATATTCCAGAAGAGTTATTCGTTCATACCAAACATATAATTCCTTCGCTTGACAAGATAGAAGTTAAAGACACATCAATCGATATTGATTTTATAAAATGTACAATTTTAAATGTAACAGAGATTAAACTAACCGAGAACGACACAAAGTACTTTTCAATATTCTGCGAAGGAACAGAGGAATCTTACAGATTTTCATACAGGATGTTTGACTCACATTTTGCGGATATTGAAATACTAAACAAGATACTTCAGAAATACCAAACTGTAAATCTATTCAGATTAAAGAGCTCTTCAATAGAGAAACATTTTTATACATCTACCAAAGATTCATTACTAATATTAGAACCAGACTTTCTGGTTGAAGCCTCTGAAATTGCAGAGTGCTTTTCTTTTCTCGGAGGAAATCCAAATATATTCTTCGTTAAAAAGCTAATCCCCTCAGCAATGGGTGAAGCAGCTTTTAAAGGTACACTAGTTAATGGTTTGATGGACAGATTAATATGTAATTCAGACATTGATCCCAGCAACACACTTGATGAATTAATAAAGGAAAATCCTCTTAGAGCAGCTTCAATCGGAGAGGAGGGTATAAGCAAACTTAAAAATGACATTATCAGCACTCATTATTCAAATTTGGAATTACTTTTTAAAGAAAAGAGAAATAATAAAATTAAAATTGAACCGACTTATATATCTCCGGTTTATGGTATTAACGGACGACTTGACGCTTTAATAGAACCAGAGAGTGCCCCAGGAAACATGAACATCTTTGAATTGAAAAGCGGAAAAGCACCAAAAAATAAAAGCGTATGGCAAAACCATAAAATGCAGATAGTATGTTATAATTTATTGCTAAAATCTGCGTTTAATGAGAAAAGAAAAGGTACATCTTCTATACTTTATTCATCTACTGATAAATTCCCTTTCAGGAATGTTTCTACCGAATTATTTGAAATTAAAGCTGTACTTTCAGTTAGAAACCAGATAGTGTCAGAAATTCTTAACCTGGCTTTAAACAATTACAGATTATTAAACAGATTTATGAAACCTGACATAGGAACAGTTCCTCCTTTCAGCATTAATGATGTAGTTGAATTTTCGACTCTATTAAAGAGTGCCAGTGAAATTGAAAATAAATATTACAGATACAACCTATCATTCGCAGTAAGAGAGCAGATTTCATCAAAAATTGGAAACAATGGTTTTTCATCAATATGGAGAGATGAACCAGATGAAAAACTAAAGTATTTTAATTTAATTAATGACATATCTTTATCTAAGTTTAATACCGATAGCAGCCTTTTGGAATTTGAGATTCCCACAAAGATTAATCATAATTTCCGTGAAGGAGATTTTGCAATTCTTTATAAGAAAGACTCTGATAGTATAAATCCTACAAACACAGAACTTTTCAGGGGTAAAATAAAGGGCATTTCCAAATATCAAATATTGTTCGAGTTACACAACAAACAACTTGATAAGGAGTATTTCTCTGAGGGAACTAAGTGGGCAATCGAACATGATTTAGTAGAATCAAATATCTGGTCTGTTATACAATCTTTATATGATTTCCTCAGAGCTTCATCCTATAAAAGAGAACTGATATTAGGATTAAGAAAACCAAAAAGCAAAAAGTGTAATCTACTAAATGAAGATAATTTAAGTACTGATCAGATTGAGTGTATTACAAAGGCAATTGAAGCAGAAGATTACTTTCTTTTGCAAGGTCCTCCCGGTACCGGTAAAACATCCACAGCATTAATTCAGATTGTAAAAAATATTATTGAGGC
>CAIUQV010000636.1 GCA_903901375.1 uncultured Ignavibacteriota bacterium | reverse complement strand
TCCTGGCTGCTCTGGAGCGCTGCAGAAGTTTTAGCATTCCTGATTATTGTTATAAGAAGTAACTTCAATACATATCATTATCTTATAGTTCCACAAAATTCACTTATAATTGCGGGGACTTTGTTTGTATACGTCGGGATAATGTCGTTCTTCGGCAAAAAAGCAAACCGGAAATTTATAATCATCACTTTCAGTATATTAGTTTCAGGGCTCATCTATTACACATTTATAGATTTTGCATTGATGCCAAGAACATTTATAATCAATGCGACATTATCAGTAGTTTCATTTTTCACGGCGTATAATCTATACAAACATAAAGTAAGTACGGTAAAATCATCTGCAAATTTTTTAACTGTAATTCTAATAATCCATGGGTTAATATTTTCATTCCTAACAATTTATATAACTTTTGTAAATAACTCTGATTATGACATATATGCAGCGAACTTAATAAACGTACTTCAGTACACAGACGCATTTGTCGTGGGACTATTCTGGACGTTTGGGTTTATAGTTATGATAAATCAGCGTCTGAATGAGGATAACAGGGAGGAAAAGAATGAACTGGAAATTATTTTCAATTCAAACCCGGATTCGGTACTGATAACAAGATTATCGGACGGATATTTCGAAAAAATAAATCCGGGATTCACAAGGATTTCCGGCTATACTTCCGAAGATGTACAAGGAAAAACTACAAAGGATATTAACTTATGGTGTAATCTGAATGAACGTGATTTACTTGCAAAGGAACTGAAGGATAAAGGAATGGTTGAAAACATGATAGCAGACTTCAGATGTAAAGACGGCAGAATAATAACCTGCATGGTATCTGCGAGGATAATTCTTACTGCAAAGGAACCTTATCTTCTTTCGGTAACAAGAGATATAAGCGAACGCAGGCACGCAGAGATAAAACTTCAGGAAAGCGAAGACCGTCTTGCACGTGCAGAGAAAACTGCAAAAATCGGAAACTGGAAACTGGATTTGCGAACGAAAGAAATCAGTTCATCTGCCGGGGCAAGGATTATTTACGGAGGAGCGACCGAAATAATAACACTTGAAGATATAAAGAAATATCCTTTGCCAGAATACAGGGAAATGCTGGATAAGGCACTTGAAGATTTAATATCGAAGGATATTCCGTATAATGTTGAGTTCAGTATAAAAAGAAAAACCGATGGAAAAATAATCAATGTACATTCTATTGCTACATATGACAAAGCTAACAATGTTATATATGGAATAGTACACGATGTAACCGAACAGAAGAAGACAGAAGAAAGGCTTCAGAGTATTTTTGCTAATGCACCTGTCGGGATTTTTCATTCAAACTGGGAAGGGAAACTGCTTTCAGTTAATCCAGCATTATCAAGGGTTTTAGGGTATTCAAGTCCGGAAGATCTTATTGGAGCAATCACTGATATGTCAACACAGATTTATGCAAGTCAGGAAACGAGGAAAGTAGTAATGAATACCTTAAACAAAACAGACGGCTGGGCACACTGGGATGATGTAGTTTGGAAGAAAAAAGACGGCAGTATTATAACAGTGGACATGACTGGCAGAAAGGTACTGAATGAAAACGGGGAATTAAAATACCTTGAGGGATTCATCGTAGACATAACAGAGCAGAAACAGGCAGAAGATGCTCTAAAAAAGAGCGAGGAAAACTTCAAAGCCATTGCAAATTATGCAGCAAGCTGGGAAGCGTGGTTCAGTAAAGAAGGGAAACTACTGTGGATGAATTCATATTCGGAACAACTAACGGGATATACACCTGAGGAATATATGGCAGCCGATAAGGCTTTACCGATGATTATTGCAAAAGAAGATATTGAAAGAATAAGTTTAGTATTTCAGAGGGCGATGAACGGCGGAAGCGGAGACAATGTTGAAACACGAGTTCCGAGAAAAGACGGTTCGAAATTCTGGGTATCAATTTCTTACAGACCAATATTAGATGCAAACGGAAAGTCTGTTGGTTTCAGGACAAGTGCAAGAGACATAACTAAGCGTAAGACAATAGAAGAGAAGTTTAAGATACAGAATGAAGAGTTGATGAGAATGAATTCGGAAAAGGATAAGTTCTTTTCTATTATTGCACACGATTTGCGAAGCCCATTTAACGGATTCCTTGGATTGACAGAGCTGATGGTGACAGATATCAATAAAATGACCCTTGATGACATTAATCAAATTGCAGCAAATTTGAATAAAAGCTCAAAGAATTTATACAGACTGCTAACAAATCTACTGGAATGGTCGAAAATGCAAAGAGGATTAATCACCTTTATTCCTGAAAAGATTTCACTGAATGAAATTATTGATGAAAGTTTAAAGATGTATTCCTTCTCTGCGGTAAAAAAGGGAATAGAAATCTCGGAGGATATACAGAATGGTATATTTATAAAGGCTGACAAGGCAATGATGGAAACTATAATACGAAACCTTGTATCGAATGCACTAAAATTTACAAACAAAGACGGTAAAGTAATTGTTAAGTGCGGCAAGTCTGAAGGTAATGTGATAATTACAATTAAAGATACAGGTATCGGAATGGACAAAGAAATGTGCGAAAATCTATTCAAACTTGATAAGCAGACTAAAAGAAACGGAACCGATAATGAACCAAGTACCGGTTTAGGTTTATTTCTATGCAAGGAATTTGTTGAAAAACATAAAGGTGAAATACTTGTTGAAAGCGAAGAAGGTAAAGGAAGTGAATTTAAAATCATTCTAAAAGCGGATTAAAAGCGAGTACATTTTTATGTACTTCATGTAACTGCTTGAAAATCTGAGACATACAGGGAATAATTAATGGTATAATAATATTTTACAGTTTTTACTACATTCTGTTAAAGGGTAAGTCAGATATTTTTCAATACTTTCAATTGTAATTTTAGTTTTATGAGTAAACAACAGGAATTACTACTATCAGCAGTATGGGAATCGTCCGCAGAAGGAATGCGGGTAACAGATTTTACGGGGAAAATGATAGACGTAAATAAAGCATTTTGCGACCTAACGGGATTCGACAAGACATCACTAATCGGAAAGTCATTCACTGCTGTATATGACAAAGCAGAACAAGCCAAACTACTAAACTATTATCTGGAATTCTTATCGAGCGGAAAAAGAAATGAACGCTCCGTGAAGAAAAGTATGTTTCGGAGCGGAAAGCAATCAATTATTGAAGCATCATATTCATTAATTGATATATTGGGTGAGAAACACGTATTAGCTATTTTCAGAGATATAACAGAACTGATAAACTCAGAAGACGCACGACGCAAAAGCGACGTAAAATACAAAGAGCTTTACGGTATGATACGACTTATGCTCGACAATTCATCCGACCTTGTATGGGCAAAAGATTTAAAGAACAGGTATACATTTGCTAACAAGGCTATGTGCGAGAAATTATTGTTTGCAAAAGACACTGATGAACCTATTGGCAAAGATGATATGTTTTTTGCACAGAGGGAAAGAGATAAGCACAAAGAAAACCCTGAGTGGCACACGTTCGGAGAGATTTGCCGTGATACAGATTCGGTGGTACTGGAATGCAAGACTCCTAAGCAGTTTGATGAATATGGAAATGTAAGGGGAAAATTTCTTTACCTCGATGTGCATAAAGCTCCGATTTTTGATACATACGGAAATCTTATCGGTACAGTAGGAAGCGGAAGGGATGTAACGGAAGAAAAGGCAATGAACGAGAAACTGAAGATGTCGCGGGAAGAAATTACAAAGAGCGAAGAAAAATTCAGGACTTTTGCGGATTACACATACGACTGGGAATACTGGCTTTCACCCGAAGGAGAAATAATTTATATGTCTCCTTCCTGTGAAAGAATAAGCGGTTACAAATATTCAGAGTTCTTTTCAGACAAAGATTTATGCGAGAAAGTAGTACATCCTGACGACAAGGATATTTACAAAAAACATATCAGAAAAGATGCGGGCGGCATACTAAGTATGCCGGAAATTGAGGAAACGGAATACAGAATTTTAACAAAAGCCGGCGAAGTGAGATGGATTTATCATTTCTGCAGAAAAATTGTAAGTGCGGATGGAAGAAACCTTGGACGAAGAGTTTCTATAAGGGATATAACCGAACAAAGACAAGCGGAATCTGATTTAATCAAGAACGAAGAACGTTATCAGTCGCTTTTTGATATCAGTCCGTCGGGGATAATCATACTTGACGAGAATGG
>CAIUQV010000635.1 GCA_903901375.1 uncultured Ignavibacteriota bacterium | reverse complement strand
TTTGACAGATTTACTTGTTAAAGGTATAAGCACATATTCAATAACAGATTTGCAGAAAATGTCAGAGAAACTTCATATATCCGCATTAAAGCTTTACAATCTTTTATCAAATCTGCTGGAATGGTCTATGGTACAAAGAAATCAAACTAAACACAGACCTGAATACATCAGCCTTAATAAATTAATAAGCGAATGCGTTAATAATGAAATGCAATTTATTGAAGCAAAAGATATAATAATCGAAACGAATCTTGAAGATAATCTTTTTGTTTTTGCTGATATGAGGATGATAGAATCAACAATCAGAAATTTATTATCGAATGCTGTAAAATTCACTAATAGAAAAGGCATGATTAAAGTTACTGCGGTAAAAACCGAAGATAAATTTGTGAAGGTTTGTGTCTGTGATAACGGCATAGGCTTAAGTGAAGAAATGAAAGAAAACATTTTCAATTTAAATTCTGATGTTCACAGACCCGGTACAGAAAACGAACCGAGTACCGGACTTGGTCTGTTACTATGTAAAGATTTCGTAGAGAAGAACGGAGGGAGCATTTGGGTAGAAAGTGAAGAAGGAAAAGGAAGTAAATTTTGCTTCAAGTTGATGAGTCACGATTAATTATTTTTTCAATTTATAATATTCAATAATTCTGCATTAAAATCCTAAACTGCTTTTGGAAGTACGAATCCAAGGAATATTTTTCTGAAATATGTAAAACACTAATGGAAGGGTAACGATTTATTTTTCAATTACATATTTGCCTCTCTTTCTGTAAATTATGCAATATTAATTACATAATTTGGTATCAGTAAACATTATCTGCAAGAACGAGGAACAAAACATTGAAGATTGCCTGAAGAGTGTGCTTTGGGCAGATGAGATTATTGTTGTCGACGGCGAAAGTACAGACAAAACTGTAGAAATTGCCGGGAAATTCACCGACAAAGTGTATATCAATAAATGGGAAGGTTTTGCCAGCCAGAGAAGTTTTGCACTTGGGAAATCAACAAAAGACTGGGTACTTGTTCTTGATGCAGACGAAAGATGCTCACCTGAATTAAAGGATGAGATAATGGCTTACCTTAACTCGAACAATAAAATTTATAAGGGATTTAAGCTACCCAGACGAAATTTCTTTCTTGGTAAATGGATAAAACACGGAGGGTGGTATCCGGGGTATCAGTTCAGATTTTTCAGAAAAGATTCTACAATCGTTTCAGACAGGCTCGTTCATGAGGGTTATGTTATAGACGGAGAAATTGGTACAATGAAGAATGATATACTCCATTACACAGTGCAATCTATATCTGAGTTTATGCATAAAGTTAACGGATATTCCACTTTACAGGCAGAAGAAAAAAGCAAGAGACATAATGTTAAATTCAGAGATATACTACTGAGACCAATTGCATCATTCTATATTCAGTTTTTCGTCAGAGGCGGGTTCAGGGACGGCATACATGGTTTAATGGTAGCAAACTTTGACGTTATTACAAATATGCTGACATACATGAAAATATGGGAATTACAGAATAAGGAAAAAGAATGAAAATCTATTTCAGAATAATCCGATATATTAAAAAGTACAACAGGTTTATTGTTCTTTCTGTCATAATGTCTCTGTTGTTTTCTGTTTTCAGTGCACTATCCATTTATCTTACAATTCCGCTTCTTAAAACTCTTTTTGCAGGTGGACAGCAAATACAATCTTCACCCTCTGATAATTTAACAGGATTTTACCAGAATATACAAAGAGTATTTGAGAATTATATTCTCAGCGGTTCAAAAGAATCAGCGATTTTAAAGATTTCTCTTTTGGTACTTACTGCATTTTTACTGAAGAACATTACCGGATTCTTCCAGTCAGTTTTTATGCAATATGTGGAGAAAGGCGTACTCAGGGATATCCGGTATGAGATGTACGAGAAAATAAACAAACTTTCAATCAGGTATTTCACTCAGGAGAAGACAGGGAATCTGATTTCAAGAATGACTAATGATATTAACGCAATTCAGTCAGGTATATCTGCTGCATTTTCCAACCTCATAAAAGACCCTCTTCTGATTATTATATACTTAATACTGTCATTATCGATTAGCTGGCAAATGACGCTAATGTCGTTTGCAATATTTCCAGTAACAGTATTAATTGTTGCTAAAATTGGTTCTTCACTACGAAGAAGGAGTCAGAGGGTACAGGAAAAACTATCAGAAATACTTTCAGTTATAAATGAAACCATTTACGGTGCAAAAATCATTCGTTCGTTTAAGGCAGAAAAATACAGGAATAATGTTTTCAGACAGGAAAACGATAAACATTACAAATTAATTATGAAGACATCTGTTACGAGTGAGCTTGCCTCGCCAATAACAGAGTTCCTGACGATTTTTGCAGGTGTGATAATAATCTGGTTTGGAGGAAGAGAGATACTGATTTATAATACTTTAAAACCGGAAGAGTTTCTGGGTTTTCTGTTTATACTTTTTCAGCTTGTAACGCCAATAAAGAATCTTTCTACAGTTTCCAACAGGATACAGGAATCCGCCGCTTCGGGTCAAAGGATTTTCGAAATACTCGACTACCCTGTTGAAGTATACGAATCTGATAATGCAGTGTCGTTCAGCATTTTCAGCAGTTCAATCGATATAAAGAATGCGTCATTCTATTATGACAAAGGAAATTATATTTTAAACGATTTAAACCTTAAGATTAATAAATCAGAAATTCTTGCGATTGTTGGTCCTTCGGGTTCGGGTAAGTCAACTTTTGTGGATTTAATTTCCAGGTTCTATGATGTTACATCAGGTGAAATTCTTATTGACGGTATTAACATCAAAAATATTAAACTTGCAGACTTCAGGAATCTTATAGGAATAGTCCCTCAGGAGACGATATTATTCAATGACACTGTAAGGAACAATATTGTTTTCGGAATGGAGAATATTTCGGATGAACAACTTATTAACGCTGCAAAGAACGCCAATGCACTTGAGTTTATTGAGAATCTGCAGCAAGGTTTTGATTCAGTGGTTGGTGAGAGAGGTTTGAAATTATCAGGAGGCCAGAAACAAAGAATAGCAATTGCAAGAGCACTCTTAAGAAATCCACAGATATTAATACTCGATGAAGCTACATCTTCGCTGGATACGGAATCCGAAAGGATCGTTCAGGCAGCGATAGATAATTTAATGATTAACAGAACATCGATTGTTATAGCTCACAGGCTATCTACTATAAAGAATGCAAATAAGATTATAGTTATTGACGATAACAGGATAATTCAATGCGGGACACATGAGGAATTAATTGCCGATAATAAAGGATTGTATAAGAAACTTTACGAAATACAGTTTAAATCTACTGAGGAATAAGTTTGAAAATCGACATAAAGAAGATTGACCTGAATATTCTTATTATATTCTTTATGACATTGCAGATGGCCAGTATAGGCTTTTTTATGGCATTATCATCCGTATCACTGGCAGCCTGGGTATTACTATGGGGCTTTAAGGTTTTCAGAGAAAAAGATACTTCCACATTCAGATTTCTTTTCAAAGAATACAAATTTGTACTTATATTCGTAGCCGGATATGTATTTGTTGAATTATTATCAAGAATATTTGCAGTTTTTCCGGATGAAGCTCTTATTGGTATAAAAAGATATTTACTTGTACTTGTATTTTTTGCTAATCCGGGAATAATCAAATCCAAAGAAAGTATATTAAAATATCTTACTATAATACTTACTGTATTTTCTCTTCTTTCCTGCGTAGAGCTGTACAAGTTTGCAGTAAATCTTTCGAGCAACCTTTTAACTACAAGTTTTGCGGAAATAAGAATAGATTATTTCAGTTATCCTATCACAAACGCAGAGATGAAGATGCTTCTGCTGATGACGACACTTCCCTTTTTAATTTCGAAGAAGACTTACAATATCAGCAAGCGGTATCTTGTTATAATTTTATTGCCGTTAGTTATTTCATTGTTCCTAACTCAGTCAAGAAATGTCTATCTTGCAGTTTTTACATCTCTGCTGGTTTATGGGATATTCCGTAACTGGAAGTTTTTAGTCTCATTTGTACTTTTTATCAGTATATGCTGGGTTATAGCACCGGACTCTGTAAAAGACAGAACACGCAGTATTTTTGATTTAAACCATCCGAGTAATAAATCAAGACTTGTGATGTGGAATGTTGGGATGCAGGTTTTCAAAGACCATCCTGTAATTGGTGTCGGTGATAACCAGATAACAGAAGTTTACAAACTCTACAAGAAACCTGAATCGCACGGCGAAGGTTCACACTTCCACAGTAATATAGTGATGATACTCGTTACAACAGGTATTGCAGGATTTATAATGTATTTGCTGTTTTGGGTATCCTTGTTTTATTATACAGTAAAAGATTACAGAAAATCAACTGAGGAATTTGACAGGGCTTTGCTATGGGGAATAATTTTGTCTATGATTTCCTTCAATATTTCAGGTATTTTTGAATGGAATTTTGGAGACTGGGAAGTAGTAACACTGCTGTATTACATTATTTCGTTAATTTTTGTTTTAAAATATATTAATTTAAATAAACTAACAAACGATGGAAAAAGAAAAATCATCTGAACTTTTTGTAGCACTTGTGTATTCATTGCAAATGCAGGCAATGATGAATCTTGGTAAGATTAAAAACCCTATGACAGAAGTTATAGAAAAGAACCTTGAGGCAGCATCTGTTTCTATAGATATGATAGAAATGCTTTTAAATAAATCTAAAGAAGGTTTCACTGAGGAAGAGAAAAAAGTTCTTGAACATATTGTGTCAGACCTTAGATTAAATTACGTTAACGAATCCGGAAAAGAACCGGAAAAGGAATAATTATGATATTCGGGATTATAGGAAATAAGGATAAAGAAGGAATTGGAATAGTATTAAGAACTATAATAGATTATTTCAGGTATAACAATATTCCTTTTTATGTTGATTCAGAGTTCAGGGATAAGCTTGGTCAAATCCATCTGAAGCATAATTTATTTCCTATAGGTTCCGTTATTAAAAAATCAGATATAATAATATCTATAGGCGGCGACGGTACATTTTTAAATTCAACGAGACTTATAAATAATTCGAATAAACCTATTATTGGTATCAACCTTGGTACACTTGGATTTATGTCTGATGTAATGCCTTCGGACATTAAAAAGTTTTTTGATAACGTAATCAGAGGAAAATATAAGACTATTGAATTATGTTTAACAGAATGTACTGTAAATGGTAAGCATGCATTTAATGCGTTGAATGAAATTGTAATTGACAAATGTGATTCAATTAAGATGGTTGAGCTTGGGATTTTTTACAATAAAGAGTTTGTCGGAAGATTTTATGCAGATGGTGTTCTTATTTCAACACCGACAGGTTCAACGGGATATTCTCTCAGCGCTAATGGTCCGATTATTACTCCGTTCAGTAAGGTGTTTATAATAACTCCAATTTGCCCTCATTCACTTAATTTCAGACCTGTTATAGTTCCCGATTCAGGAACAATTATGATAAAGTCTTACAATGATGAAAAAGTGAGAATAACTCCTGATGGATACAAAGGGATTATAAGGAAAGCTCCGCTGGAAATTGTTGTTGAGAAAGCAGATTATTCGTTAAAGACTATTAAGAAACACAACTGGTCTTTCTTTAATACACTAAACGAAAAACTGCTATGGGGTGAAGATATCAGGAAAGGTAAGAGATAGTATTAATAAGGTATGCCGTCTGCCGCAGGCGGTTTGGTTTTGCCAACAAAACCTATCAGAACAAGAATTGTAATTAAATATGGAAGCATTTGGATAAACTGTGAAGGAATACCTGAGCCTGAAATCTGGAGTGCAATCTCAAGACTTTCAAAAAATGCAAACATCAGACATGCAAAGAAAATATTTACTGGCTTCCACTTCCCTATTATCATAGCTGCAATAGCTATGTATCCCCTTCCTGCAATCATACCATCACTAAAAGAACCCTGATTTGACGCAAGCCATATGCCGCCAAGTGAAGCAAGAAGACCGCAGATAATCACTCCGCCGGATTTATATAATCTTACTTTTATTCCGAGAGTTTCTGCTGCTTCAGGGTTTTCTCCGACCGAACGCAGACGTAATCCAAAACGTGTTTTGAACAGGACTATCTGAGAAATAAAAACTAACAGCAATGTGAACATTATTATCGTATCACCTGCTAAATCACCTATCAGTGGTAAAGATTTCAAAACAGATGATTTTGGAATATTAGGAAAGCCCGGTGTGTTGCTTGAACTCTGAAAAAATAAAAGCATAAGAAATTTGGCTAAACCTGCCATTAATAAGTTAAATCCAACACCAATAACAATTTGATTTATCTTAAGCTTTATCGTAAACAAAGAAAACAAAAGGCTGAATATTATACCGATTGTTATCGCACCCATAAGGCCTAGATAAGGATTCTGCGTGGAAATTGTTATAGCCGCATATGAGAAAGCAGAAATAATCATAAATC
>CAIUQV010000634.1 GCA_903901375.1 uncultured Ignavibacteriota bacterium | reverse complement strand
GGATGTGAAAATGTTGAGAGAATCATAAAAGATAATTGCCGAGAAACGCCTGAAGTTATAAAGAATAAGCTTCTTAACGAATTATCTGATTACAGAAAGTCTGCTGCAATAAACGACGATATAACATTCGTGGGAATAAAGATTTTGAAAGATTAAGGTATAAATAAAGGGCTGAAGATAATTCTTCAGCCCTTTTGTTTTATAAGTCGATAGTATGTTCGATGTTTTCTGTAATTATTCTGACACGAACGTGAGTGTTCTCATCGCTGTGAACAGTTCCCCAGATAAGTGCAAGCTGCTGCAGCTGAATATCGGGTTTATACTTTGCGGATAAACCAATAACAACTTCTCTAACGTTTAATGAATGTGCAACATTCATTATAGAGAAGAAAGCATTGTTAGTCGGAATAACAACGGGTATGACAGGTTTTCCGATTTTCTCAGCTACGTTTACAACTTCGCTAAACAGGTGAAGCTCATCTCCTTCAAGTTCATTCTTTACTTCCGTATTCATCTTATCCCGGAAAACTCTGGCAATCATTACGATTATTTCGGTTGTATCTGTATCAGTCTCGTTGATAATCTTCTTCAGATGGTTGAGGTTGTTAGGGTCACGAACGGCAACCATCACTCTGTCGTTCAGTTCACTTCCGATAAGTTCAGGAGTAATAGCTGCTTCATCCTCAAGGTTGAAATGCTCAAGAACTTTCATATTCTCATCGCTGTGGAATTCATCTTCAGTAAGATTCTTTTCCTTCATAATCCTGCGCTTATTAATAGTTTCGGATATGATAAATATGGTGAAGAAAGCAATAGTAAAAAGTACACCTGAAATTGTTGCGATAGGTTTTGTGAATAAATTCGTAATTCCTACAAAGAATAAAACAACGAATATGAAAATCAAACCGAAAGGTATTTCAATACCTTTAATCGTCAGGTTAAGAGGTACTTTCCATTCTCTTGGTCTTTTATCCTTATAACGAAGGACAATCATTGCAAAACCTTTAAATACAAGGCTCCAGATAACACCAAATGCATAAGCTTCTCCGAGAAGAAGAATATCTCCTCCGGATATTATAATAGTAGCTATCTGTAATATCGCTATTAAATTCAGCATTCTGTATGTTGTGCCGAATTTTTTATGGGGTTTCCTGAACCAGTCAGTCAGTACTTTATCTTCAGCAACTCTGTTAAGGACACTGTTTGCACCGACGATAGAAGTGTTCACGGCGCCTGAAAGAATCAGTACACCAACAATAACCACGAATCCCTGAAAAATAAGGTTAAGCCAGTGAGGTCCGACTAAGAACATAGCAATACCACCGATTAAATTATCGATGTATTGTGGTCTTATATCATCGGGTATAAGCATCGTACCAAGGAATGATACTCCCGGAGTAAGAATAACGCTGAAGAGAAATATTATTAAAGCTGTTTTCTTAAAGTTTTTTAGTTTCGGGTATTCCACTTCGCGGTAAACCTGACCAAGTGTCTCAAGTCCGCTCAATGCAAGTAGTGAATGTCCGAATGCTATTAGAATACTAATCAAAGCAATTGATTTAGTCCATTCGAAGTCTTTCAGCCATCCGTAAGATTCCTGTGAAAGCTCGATTTTCATCGGCGGAAAATGAGTGAAAAAAGGTTCGTGTTTCAAAAGCAATGTTACAATACCCCACACGATAACCATTACACCCATCACAGAAGTGATAAAGAAAATCTTTGCGGCTTTCGATGATGATTCTTCTATACCCTTTACATTTTCCCACCAGAAAAATATAACGATGACAATAGCAGTTGCCATTGAAAAGAAATGTCTGTCAAACTGAATATCAATACCTGATATTTTAAAAGTATCGTTTAACAAACCGGCAAGATAGTGTCCGCCCGATACACTGCTGATGGGGCCTGTGAGAATATAATCGAAGACAAGAGCCGAAACTGAAACTTTTGCAAACCATCCGCCGAGTGTAGATTTCACAACGCGGTAAACACCGCCGCGTGTGAAAAGAGGCGAAGATTCCACGTAAAGTGCCATCACGCAGAATGCAAATACCATTACTGCGAGTATAAAATACGGGGCTACTTTTCCTATAAACTGTTCTGCGATACCGCCCATATAATAAGCAGTCGAACCAAGGTCTCCAATAACAACGGCAGCTGCGCGCCAGAAAGAAATGAAGGTGAACATTACAGTGGTGAGAACGATTACTTTAGTACTCTTTGCCATCCCCGATGGCCTGGTAGAGTGTGATTCTGTATCCATTATTTATTTAATATATAATATCTATGTTTTATCAAGTGCTAAAATAAGTGAAAAGAATGTCATATAAAAGGGGGATTTAATATGTATGATTTTAGCTGTTTTTTGAATGCTATATTTCTGATTAATAATTGCTATATTATAACTTTCCGAATATTTCCTCAAGTTTGTTGTATCTGTAACTGAAAATCTGTTTGAGTTGATTCTTAACGATCAGCGAATTGATAATATAACCGATAAATCCAAACCCCACTTTATAGTGAAGAATATCCACCATTTCAACTCCTCCTTTAATTTCATAGAACTTGTGCTGATGATGCCAGAATTTATAAGGACCGAATCTTTGTTCATCAACGAAATATTTATAATCTTCGACGTGTGTTATTTCTGTAGCCCAGTTAAGTGGAATTCCCAGAAGCGGATGAACTTTGTATGTAATAATCATTCCGGGATACATCTTTTCTTCACGATATTCAGATGTAACAATGAATCCCATCTTTTCAGGTGTGATAATTTTCAGATTATCAGGCGATGAAAAGAAATCCCAGGCTGTTTTAATATCAATCGGT
>CAIUQV010000633.1 GCA_903901375.1 uncultured Ignavibacteriota bacterium | reverse complement strand
GGGTAATTTTCTCCCGCGTCATAATGTTTCTGCACCTGGGTGGATTCTCAGCCTTAACGGTATGGCTGTTCAGATGCTGAAATTCGAAACAAATTTTTTCTCCACTCCAAACAGCGGTGACTCTATCGTAAATTCTAAAGTCCGTCTGCTCGCTATGGGCTACCACCTTACAGATAATCTTCAATCGCTTGCATCTGGTATGCACGATGTTATCACTCTTATGCGTGGCGACGGCTCTGCTGTTTATTTAAAAAGAATCTCTGACTATTGTCCTGATGATGATAACTTTGCCGGCTGTTATGTCGGCGATTATTATGTTGATGGCTTAGGTGATTACTCCCGCGCAAAAGTAGAATTCATTGAAAATGCTTCTTACCCGTCTTACAGAAACCGTCGTGTTTCTTTTATGAAAGGCGATGGCCTCACTTACGTTTATGAAGAATACAAAAATCAGTATGCCGATTTCACGTATAACACTACTTCAAGCGTTATGTTCAAACCTCAGGTCTTCCTTCTAAAATCTGTTAAAGACAGATTTGGAAACCAGCTCGTTCTCTCTTACGATTACTCCATTTACTTCGGCGGCACTTGGCAGCCTGTTTATGGCAGACCTGTTATTACATCTATTGTCGGTAGCTGGCCCGGCTCTTCCGTCTCTTTAAACTACGTCGTCAACGGTAACCTTGCCGTTACTCTGAATTCTAACGGTAATTTTTATAAAATACTGTGTGCCGATCAACAGGCAAATTTCGACAGCCTCGGTAACCATAGGTATTACCCCACTTCTCTCGTTAACCCTGTTAATGCTTCCACGTATTTTAATCATATTACTTATTCAAGGTTTGCCCATAATATGTACAACCCATTCCCGAATCACCAACCGACAAAAATGGCCTTAAATAATGATGCTGGTGTTAAAAGGCTAAGAAGAGTTGAAAACTATTTCGGTGGAATCAGAGAATATGCATACATTGACAGCAGCTTGTCTGCTTGGTCACTCGATATGAATCCCGAAGCGCAAAACAAAATTTCCAGCGGGGATGTAGGTAGTAAATACTTCGGACAGGGAAGGGATGTCTTCTTCGTTAATATGGTCGGCTCTAAAGTATCTTTGGATGTTGGCGCTTTGTCTTCTAAAACTTCTTATAACTATTATTATTATTACAATAATCGGAATTGGCTCACTGATCCTATCGACCCTTCCGACCTCTATTGCACAAGTATTAATACTTTTAATCCCGCTGGTGATAGTTTATACGGTACCCCCGATAACAAAGGTACTCTCTTTAAATACCGAAACTATAAACTCGAACTGACCACAAACTCCCACCAGGAATACCCCGACTGGCAGGGGCATACAAAACTTTTCGAAACTATGGATTTTATAAGCGATACAAACTCCCTCGTGAAAAGAACACTCTATAAATATGGAAATAATATTAGCGAAGGTGTATCTAAATGCTCTTTTCTCGATACAGCAGTCGTTGAAATAATTAATAACATTCCGAAACGTACAGATTTTGTTTATGGTTATTTTAATACTCCTTTTTCAAACGAGACATATAAAAATCCCGTTCAGAGTATTCTTCAGATTGATAACTTCGGTCTGAAAACTATCGTTTATAACACCTTCATATACGATTCCAGTGCTCATTATGTTAACGCAAAATATAAAGCTAATTCAAACCTTAGCAGTCAGGAAGGCGATACAACATATTTCTATCTCATAAATCAGCAGACAAGTAAACGCGTTTTCACCTCAAGTCAGTCTTCGCCTCTCTACTTCGACTCCATTAAATACCTCAGTACGAACAGCGATTCAGGCTATATGGGACAGATTATCCTGCAAAGGGTTTACGATGTTTCAGACCTCTCTTACTTCAAAGACGTTAACTATACTTATTACGTCAGAGATACTGTCGGTAGATTTTTATATCCGGTCGATGATACCAAACCCAGTAACGAAGGTAAACTCAAAACCGTTGCAGACCCGCGCGGGAACCCTGTTAAATATTATTACCACCCCGTTTATGAATCGGAATACCAGACAGATAATTTGCCGGGCAGACCGTTAATTGATTTCTTTGTTCTGTATTCAAAAGATACTATCGTAAAAGAAAGGCAGAACTGGGAAGATATTAGAATGCCCGTTATCACTCAGTCATCCGTCAATGAATCTAACAGCTTATTCCTTTACAATAAATACGACCCTTCTGGCAAAATTATATTCGCCTTCAACGATAATAAATACCTGAATCAGCTTACTTACGATAGTCTCGAAAGAATATCACAGGTCAATTTTCCTTACGACTTTGGAATACCGGATACTTTAATTACTGTTGACACTGTCTTGGAAAACGTTGAAATTGACCTTAAAGCCGACCTCGTCTCCACATATGACTTCATCAACAACTCAACGAGGTTTTATACAAAATATGATAGTATTTGTAATGTAGTAAGATACTACGAAGATATTGTATACAGATTCGAATTAAATGTCTACGACCCTGGTGGTCCGCCAACAGATAACCCGCCTCCTTTAACAAGATTTCTACCTCTAATCAGGTTTCATAACCCGGGTTTGTTCAAATCTTTGACACGTATCAATAATGCAACATTTCAGTTATATCCAAGAAATTTCTTAAGATATTCTGGTGGCGATACTTCCTTAAGTAAAGTCAATCTGTTCATAAAACCATTAAAACAAATGTACGATACAGTGTCGGCAATTATTTTTACTGAATCCTCTTTGAGTCAGAATTATCCTGCCTTTGGTTTTATGAATGAGCCTTCTAACTGTACATATTATTTTGAAAACATTTTCGATGTTACAAATTTACTCAATACCCATATATACACAAACAACGATTCAGTCGTTGCCTTTAAAATTGACGCTAAAGCCGTTAACTATCCTATTGACCCACCTGAGCAAAGCTATTTTATGGATTTCTATCCCTACTCTTCCTCTGGTAGCTGCAATTTTGGTACTTGGTGTAGTCATGCCTCTCCTATCCTCCATATTTCAGGTGTTAAGAGAACTATTAATCGTGATACTATATTGACTTATCAGAATTATAGTAGTAAATTTACTTACAATAATAACGATAAATCTGTGCTGACTAACTTAAAATATGATAACCAGTCCGTCGGAAAACGAAAAACCCTTTTCGACGGTTTCTACAGAGTTAAACAAAATCGTCTCTATACCTCCGCTGATGATTTCGATAGCACTGCCGTTAATTATAATTATCTTTCTCTTAAACTGAATTCAAAAGACGGTAGAAGCAACCTTACTAAATACTCTTACAATCAGTATTTAAATCCGTCCAAAACTCAAAACCCTGACGACAGCTATGCACTCATATCTGAAACTTATTACAACGGTTACACTAATACTTTCGGTTTAGTCCCGGGTATGATTCTCAAAAAAGTACTTACCGATGAAGTCGGTAATAATTTTGATAAGTTTTACGATGCCGTCGGTAACCTTATAAGAGAAATTAAATACGTCGAGGGTATTCCAAGCGATAATCCGGAAGAACAGGTCATCCCGCTAACTACCGACTATAAATACGACGACCTCTACCGTGTCATCGAAGTCAAAACTCCAAACGAAAAACACATTTACTACACCTACGACGGGCTTGGTCGCCAGTCTTCACGCACTACCCCCGATGCAGGCGAAGTAAAATATAAATACGATAAAAATGACAACCTCCGTTTCTCGCAGGATAACAATCAGGCAAATAAGCCTACCGAAACTCCGCCGTCTAAGTTTATCTCTTACCGCGGATACGACGGCTTAAACCGTCTTCTCTATCTCTGCGATGCTTACGGCGAAACGTACCTTGTCCCGTGGTCTAACCTTAACGCGGATAATACATACTACTTTGATTCCTATTCATATACTCCGAACAATTTTCTCGTTATCAATGTCTACGATACACTCACAAACTATCCCGCTAACGCAAACGTATTCGGATACCATAAACCCGCTGATTATGATTCCGCAGCTCCATACAGCACAAACAACACAAAAGGCTCTCTATGTGCCACCGCATACCGTACAGTCGGAACCGACAGCCTTAGTTTTAAATACTACCGCTACGATGCCCGCGGTCGTGTAATAAAAATGTGGAACTACATCGCAGGTCTGGGTATGAAAACATTCGTTTATAGTTATAATTCTCAGAACCAGATAACAGAGTTAATCTATCAGAGCGGCTATTCTGACACTAAGTCGTTTAAATATGCTTATGATTATGCCGGAAGACTTCTCAATACAAGCTTTAATTATATTCCGTCTGATTCTC
>CAIUQV010000632.1 GCA_903901375.1 uncultured Ignavibacteriota bacterium | reverse complement strand
TTAAGTTCATTTGAATCAAGAGGATTATACATATCATCATAATTTGCTAATTCTATCATCCCGTCACCAAAATCAGTATTAAATCCAAAATCCTGTAACTTTTCCAGTCGTTCAAGCTTTTTTAGTTTTTCCTCGTTTAAATAAATATGTCCGCCAAAATCATTAACATTAATCAGATTTGACAAATCAGGAATATGAGCAAATATTCCGTCTTCGAGAGCGACGCTTGAAGCTACAGATTTTACTGAGATATTATCCGGCTGGTATTCATTTTTATCTTTTGAAATAAACTTATCTGTTATTTCAGTTTTCACATCTTCCGAGGGTGAGTTAACCACAGCAGACTTGATGGTTTCATATGCGAGCTGAGGTATCTTAATGAAGTTATCGTAATCAGCAAAGGCATAGTAAATAAAACCGGCAACAAATGCTATCAGGAGCGAAGATAAAATTTTGTCTTTTTGTTTCATAGCCGTAATAAATTTAGTTTTGAATAATCCCTTAATATTTAATACGGATTACGTATTTAATAAGTTTCATTATCTTTTCAGAATATCATTCCTGCATACAACGAGAAAGTCCTTTGATAAATCTGTTATACTTCCCTCTTCAAAATCACCGTAAATATTTATTAATCTCAGATTTGACAAACGAATCAGGTTTTCAAGTTCATACCTGAAGAAATACCTTAATTGCGAGTCCCATAAACTCTTATTGATTTTATTATCTTCAACCCATTCGAAAACGAACTTTGAGTTAATTATCTGATGAGCAAAATCAGTTTTCATTGATACGATACGTTTTAACAATTTACCCGATTCATATTCACCTTCGAAGTCGGTAAAATTCTCAAGGCCTTCTTTCATAAGACTTAAATCAGGATTAAAGACATCAAAGATAAGTCTGCCATCCGGATTCAGATGGTGATGTATATTATTAAGTACTTTAAGCTGGTCGTCGGTATCAATAAAATGGGAAAAAGTCCTGAAAGGCATAACAATCAAATCGAACTTTACGCCGAGATTAAAGTCACGGGCATCTTTAACAAAAACACGGTTCTGATGTTCTTCAGGTAAATTTGACCTGAGAATGTCAATCATAGATCTGCTGACATCTATTCCGTATATATCCGCACCTTTATTAAGAGCTTCCCTGAATATTCTGCCTGTACCAACACCTACTTCAAGAACAGACCCTTTGCAATCCAGGATTTTATTCAGATAATAATTAAAGTCAACTGACGTTCGAATTTTATCATAAATAATATCATAAAACTTTGCGAAGAAATCAGGGTATTCGACTGAGTCCTGAGTTTTAACATTCGAAATATCATAAAAACATTTTTCTGCCATAAGAGGAATAATAATTTAGCAATTGAAATAATTTGTATTATAAGTTAATTTAAAAATAGCAATAATTAATGACAGATTAAACAATAACTCTTGACCCTTACTTCATACATAAAGCAGTCAGTAATTCAGTTCAGAAAGGTGCTGAGGATTCTGCTTTTGTTCTTCATTTCCATAATTATAGGAATCGGAGGTTATATACTGCTTGAAGGATACAATTTTGTCGAAGCTTTTTATATGACGATGATAACGATTACAACAGCCGGGTATATGGAAGTACATCCTTTATCAAATGCAGGGAGAATTTTCACATCGTTCTATCTTGTAACAAATATAGGAATATTTTTCTACGGAGCAACTGCAATAGTAGGGCTTGTAATAGAAGGTGAATTCAGAAATTTTTATAAAAACTATAACGTGAAAAAGAAAATTGGCGAGCTCAGCAATCACGTAATCGTATGCGGTTACGGAAGGAATGGTAAGCAGGTGTGTCTTGAACTGAAAGATGACAAGCATCCATATCTGATAATAGAAAAGCGAGAAAACATTGTTGAGGAATTAAAACAGAATCAGGATACATTGTTTATAGATGGAGATGCCACAGAGGAGGAAGTGCTTATTGAGGCAGGGATTAAGACAGCTAAAGCAATAATCACAACTTTGCCTGAGGACCCTGATAATGTTTATGTTGTACTTACTGCAAGAGAGTTAAATCCGGGAATTACAATCATCAGCCGTGCTTCGAATGAATCATCTGTGAACAAGTTAAAACGTGC
>CAIUQV010000631.1 GCA_903901375.1 uncultured Ignavibacteriota bacterium | reverse complement strand
GCGGGCGCATCTGAAGTTGCAATATACATTATAGTTCCAAAAGATGAGCTGAAAGAAGTAATAAATGCTCTTCACAAAGAGTTTATTGGATAATACAGGATTCCGGGTATATTAGTTTGTATTTATTGTAAATACTGCAATTCTAATCTGTTTTAACCTGTCCGACCTGAAATATACGAGAAATGAACCTATCTTGAACCAAGTTAGAGCGCAAGCTGAACGAGAAATATACGAGAAACATACGAGAAGTGAACCTGAACGTGCCTGAAAACATTAATTTTTCAGGCATTTCTAATTGAAATCTGCTTAATTCATTAGATTTTTGGGCTTTTTTAAACACCCTTTCACAAATTATGTAAACTCAATTCTAATTTATACATAAAATGAAAAACCCCTGAGTATTCATCAGGGGTTATATAATTATATAAATATAAAAGTCTGTTACTTAGTAGCATTAGCTAATTTTACTGAAATAGCAGTATATTTTTCCAATTGTTTTGCAGTCATATTTGACTTCTCATGTTCTATCTTACCAACCAAATCAATCTGTTTTGCAGATAAATCAGACAATTCAGCAGTTAAAACAGCATCCGGCCCTTTTTTCATTTTACCGCTTGTTTCGATATACTTACTTACGTTCTTTTCATAACTGTCTATCAAAGCATCAATATTGTTATCATCGACTTTTGTTTCTGTCTTTACAGTAGTTTCTGTTTTATTTTGAGTTGTTTCAGTCTTTGTTTCCTTTGTTTTCACAGTATCAGTTTTTGTTCCTGTACTTGTTTTTGTATCCTGATTTTTGCTGCAACCCACAACAAAAACAGACAATAACAAAGATGCTATTAAGATTTTTCTCATCTGTTTATACCTTTCCTTTATAATACTTATAATTATTAATTTCTATGTTGAATAAGAAGTACAAAATATAAAATTTAAATTAAAATGTAAATTTACATTTTTAAGCCGGAATTAATCCCGCTTTACCTTTCAGCGTTAGCCCTCTGATTAAATTCTCATTCAAACTAATATTAACTGTTAGAATTTCACCGCTCTTTGTTTTCAACTTAACCGGCAATTTTACATTCTTCACTGCAAAAGCAGCCAGAGCACCTGACAAAGACCCCGTACCGCAAGCCATTGTTTCCCCCTCAACTCCCCTTTCAAAACTTCGAATCTCCAACTCCCCCTTGTCAGCATTTACTACTTTAACAAAATGTGCATTTACACCCTCAGGCATAAAATCCTTATGCATTCGTAAATTTTTTCCCCAGTCATCTATAGGTATTTCATTAAGGTTATTCACACGTGGTTTTTCAATATCATCAATAAAAATAATCACGTGCGGTGAACCAACATCAACAAATGATGCATTTATCAGCTGCCACCACTCAGCAAAATGAACCTTGAGTTTAAAGTTAAATTTCATCTTTTCGGGAGGCGGAAAGCCAACACTTATCTCACCATCGTCTGTAAATCTGCAATCAAATATCTTATCCACACCCTCTACAAGAACAATATCATTACCACAAATCTTTTCATCTCTGATATACTTTGCTGTACAGCGCAAACCATTACCACATAAGGCATTTCCCGTACCGTCTTTATTATAGTAATTCATTTTATAATCAGCAATCGACGAAGGTTCTATGAATATTACACCATCAAATTTTTCATTTCCGGGAACAGAAATTAAATCTGTTACTATTTTTCCGGTAACAACAATTTCCGAATTTAGATTATTAACCATCAGAAAAGTATTACCGGCACCTGAATATTTTTTATACTCTATCATTAATATACCCCTCTTGAATTTGTTTGTCTTGTGTATTTCAAATCCTGCAATTGCGGAGCTTTAATCCTCACCTGAAAAAAGAATCCTCTGTATACACCAATCGGATACCAGTTAAAATTAATTTCCCAGGAGCCCAAATCTCTGTATGCAGTCACATAAGGCGC
>CAIUQV010000630.1 GCA_903901375.1 uncultured Ignavibacteriota bacterium | reverse complement strand
GGTTTAATAGTTACTGACTTAACAGATGCTGTAAAAAAACAGAATGAAGTTGAGTTTGGTGTTGTTGTTAAGGAAGTTTCGCATTTTTCTGAAGCATTCAACAGAGGACTTAGATCCGGCTACGTAATTATAGAGGCTGATAAACAGAAGATAAACAGTATTTCTGACCTTGAAAATATAATCAGTAAAAAGTCGAAGGGTGATGTTATTGTTATGAAAGTAGCTACTCAGTTAAAAGATATTCGTATAGTTGCATTGGAAATTCAGTAATTTTCTTGCAATAAGTTATAATCAAAAAGGGCATATATATGCCCTTTTTGATATCTTTTGAAACATTTGACACTTTTTGTTGTATAATAAATAAGGGAATAATTTCATGAATAAATCTCTTGAATGTTTTGATTAAATTATTTAACTTTACTTTAATGATTAAAGGATTAAACATAATAGTTTTGTTAGTGTTCTTTCTTATCGGCACGAAAATGTATGCTGGTAATAATGAACATTTAAACACAGACCCGATTGATAAAAGCAAAACAGCTTTACAGCAATCGGACGACTACAAACTATTCCAGAATTTTCCAAACCCGTTTAATCCTTCAACAAAGATAAGTTATAAGATTAAAAAGGAAGGCAACGTCTCCCTAACAGTCTTTAACTTAGTAGGACAGGAAATCAGTGTTCTTGTAAACGAGAAACAATCCCCGGGTAATTATGAAGTTGAATTTGATGCTTCTGAACTTACCACTGGTGTTTATCTTTACAAGTTACAGGTTAACGGATTCACCTCCGTTAAAAGAATGACTGTCCTGAAGTAATTTTTATTAATTTTAAATAGGATTATTTTAACATGAAGGTATTATTGCTTTTTACTATTCTATTAATTTCGGTTTCACTAAGTGCTCAGGTAATTATTTATGACGATTTTTCAAAGAAAGATTTAAGCTCTTGGATTTGGGGCGGCGTCGAAATGAAATATTCTCACGAAACAGATAACAAGGAAAATGGTTATGTAGAAATTTTTTCATCTCAGAAAGTTAAACCAAATTCTTACATCGGTAAAACTACTAAATCGTCCCCTATTCTGTTTTCTGTCGGAAATTACGTAAACGTTATGATGCAGGGTGTTAACAACGATGCTACTGTTCGTATTGAACTTTTGTATGACATCGATAATAACGGTAAATACAATGAAGACAAGGATATTCTTTTAATGTCTAAACCTGTATCATTGAATTTCAGCGGATGGAAAGAAGTAAAGATTAAACTTGATGAAGAAAACTTTAAATTAATTTCAAAGTTTAACGATGATTTCACTGTAACCGAAGAAAGTGCAATCGCAGTTCAGTTTGAATTCGAAACAGGAAAAAATTATAAAGAAGGAAAATTCTTATCTGGAATTGCTCTGATTTCTGAAATACCAAATAAGGAAAACCTTGCTCCGAAAGAAAATGAAACAAACATTTCAAATGAAAAGGAATCATACTTTGAAGCAAAGAATTATCCTAATCCATTTAATCCATCAACTACAATAAGTTTTACGCTCAAAGAAGGAACTTACGTCAAACTGACAGTTTATGACCGTCTTGGAAGAGAAGTTAAAACTCTGTTGGATGAGAACAAACCTGCCGGATCTTACACTATTGAGTTTAATGCGTCGGGTTTACCGAGCGGAATATATTTTTACAGAATTAAAACTGATTCAAAAACTGAAGTGAGAAAAATGATATTTGCAAAATAGGTTATATAAGTATTCAATTATATAAGGGCATCATTGATGCCCTTTTTTTATTCTCTTATTATATTACACTCAATCTCGAAACCTCTTACTTCATCTACAAATTTATCAGGAAGGCTTACTGCTTTGTTTGTATTGTAATCTACATTTACCAGTATCCCTTTTCCTGTAGAAAGCACAGTGTTGTCTTTTTGTTTGATTATTACGTGTTCAAAACAAAAACTTGAGTTCTTTATCCAGGATATTCTTGTATACACATCAAGCAAATCATCAAGCGTAGCCGTAGAATGGTAATCCACAGAATTATGCACTACAAATACC
>CAIUQV010000629.1 GCA_903901375.1 uncultured Ignavibacteriota bacterium | reverse complement strand
GTCGAAGTAGCATTTGCCCAAAATCCCTGACCGGATAATAAAGTAGAATTATAATCTGTAAGACTTCCCTCTACAGGTATATTTAAAACTTCCCCACTTATCTGTGGACCATTCAGGTTTGCTCCAGTGTTATAGGTAATAATGCCTGGAACTGTTTCAAGCTCATGGTTAAGCTGTTCAATCTTAGTTAGATCACCATTCTTTTTTGCAATTCTGATTTGCGATGTGAGTTGGTCAAGCTTTAATCTGTCAAAAGTCGATTTGGATGTAACTGTTTGAGGTCCATCCTTCTGAATTTCATAAGAAAGCTGAGCTTGTTTTTCTCTTGTATCTTTTTGCGCATGTAAGGCAAATGGGATTATGAGAAAAACAAATACTAACAATTTAGTGATTTTTGCAAATTGCATTTGCATCTCCTTTTATATTATTAAAGTTTATAAAATAATTAAAATATTATCTTACAAACATAAAGACCCAATTTAATAAAACTTAAAAATGAAATTAAAGTAATTTAAGTATTTTACTTAGAAACTCAATATCTTTCTCTAAATCATCAATAGGTTTGTTATTAACAACAACAAAATCAGAACGTTCAATCTTTTCCTTCTCATCAAGCTGAAAACTCATTATTTTTTCAATATCTTTCTTTTTGGCACCATCGCGTATCATTATCCTCTGTAATCTGTTCTTTTTATTCGAATAAACCATAATTACATAATCAAGATACTTATAAAAATCTGTATCAAAAACGAGAGCAGATTCAATTATAACAATCTTTTGTTTAACACCCTTTATCATATTCATTAAATACTTAATGACCGTCGGGTGGACAATATCATTAATCTTTTTGAAATTAGATTTATTCGCAAATACGATATCCCTCAGCTTAGTTAAACTGATAACTCCTTTATAATTAAGTATTTCTTTACCAAAAGCTCGTACTACTTTCTTCGAAAGTACTTTATCTTTCTTGTAAAGCTCTTTTGCAATTAAGTCGGCAAAGATAACTTTGTATCCTCTTTTGTGTAATAACCGGCATACTTCCGATTTACCTGAACCTATGCCGCCTGTAATGCCAATTAATATCTTATCTTTAAATTTATTACCCATAATGTTATATATTCGTTTCGTATATATTAATTAATTTATTTCGCATAAGCAATACTTCTACGCTCCCTAATTACATTTATTTTTATCTGCCCCGGATATTCCATCTCTTCCTGTATTTTCAAAGCTATGTCTTCAGCAAGCTGATCCTGTAATATATCGCTTATTTTTTCCTGCTCTACGATTACCCTGACTTCCCTCCCTGCCTGGATTGCATATGTTTTTGTTACACCTTCAAAAGAAGTTGCAATTGCTTCCAGCTTTTCAAGACGCTTTGAATACGCCTCTACAGATTCTCTTCTTGCACCGGGTCTGGCTCCGCTTATTGCGTCTGCCGCCTGAACAAGCACCGCTATCGGATGTTCCATCGGAATTTCATCATGATGTGAACCTATCGCATTACATACTATAGGATGTTCTTTACATCTTTTCGCAATTTCATATCCTAATAATGAATGAGGCCCTTCAATGCTTCTGTCTATAGTCTTGCCAATATCATGCAGCAAGCCCGCTCTTCTTGCCATTTGAGCATCTAGCCCTAACTCAGCCGCCATAATTCCTGCAATATGAGCTACTTCCACTGAGTGATTTAAAACATTCTGACCATAACTCGAACGATATTTCATTCTTCCAATCAGAGTAATTATATCACGGTTTACACCTTGTATACCAATATCAAGAATAGTCTGCTCACCTACCCTCATTATTTCTTCATTCAGCTCTTTCTCAACTTTCATTACTACTTCTTCAATCCTTGCAGGGTGGATTCTGCCATCAGCTATTAACCTCTCCATCGCTATCCTTGCAATCTCTCTTCTGAAAGGATCAAATCCAGAAATAATAATTGCTTCAGGAGTATCATCAACAATTATGTCTACCCCTGTTGCTGCTTCAAAAGCTCTAATATTTCTACCTTCTTTTCCGATTATTCTGCCCTTTAATTCATCTGACTGAATCTGAAGAACACTTACTGTTGTTTCTACGGAATGGTCGACTGCAGACCTCTGTATTGCCTGTATGACAATATTCTTTGAAATCTTATTCGCTTCAATCTTGGTTTGTTCTCTGACTTCCTGTAACTTCTGTGCTGATTCAAGCTTAACCTGATTCAGCAAACTCTCAAATAGAAGATTCTTTGCTTCTTCTTCGCTTAAACCTGATATTCTTTGTAACTTTTCTTTCTGGTCTTTTATCAGGTTATTTACTTCCTGCTCAAGTTTATCTACTTCTTCCTTCTTTTCAGTAAATTCTTTTAATTTTGCAGTATATTCGCTATGAACTTGTTGTGCATTCTTTTCTTTCTGCAACAGATCATTCTTAATCTTCTCTACAGATTCTTTTTCATTCCTGATTCTTTTTTCGATTTCTCCGACTTCTTTTTCACGCGCTCTTACTTCCTCATCATATTTCTGTTTACGCTTGTAGAATTCGTCCTTAACTTCTAATAGTTTTTCCTTCTTTAAATTCTGTGCTGATTTCTCAGCTTCAATCTTAAAGTTTTTTGCTCTTTTTTCTGCTTCAGTTGTTATTTCTATTGCTTTGTTTTCAGCATCTTTAACGATTTTCTTTGCAACGTTTTCAGCACCGTCAACCTTCCCCTTATTAATCTTAACCTGGATAAACCATCCAAGAAAAAATGTAACAAGACATAAAACAACAAGAACTGGAAGCAATATGTATAATTCCATTTCCGGCATATTGTATAGTATAATTTTACAAATTATGTTAATTAAAATAAAAAACCGCAAGTCACCCTCAAAGGTTATATAGAAACCTTATTAGCAAACAGTGGGGGGTGCCAAAGCGCCGCGGTCTTCCAGTGACATCCTTTATCTGCCCTCAGGCAGAGGACGTATCCCTAGGGATTGAGGCCTGACCTAACACTAGTGAGAGCTTACCTCCCAGCTTTAAATAATTTGTTGGTTCTATATAATGTTTGATTTTTATGGCTGGCTTGCGGTAAAATCAATATTATTTATTATTTAAAAGAACTGTTATAGATTATTATCTATGTATTTAGAAATTTCCTCTATTTTATTTAAATTTCCTTTCAGTGTATCCACGTATGACTTTTCAAGGTCTGTCCTTTGGTCTTTTTCGCGGAAATACGACTCTGAAACATTCAAAGCAGTAACTACCGCAATAGATTCAACTGTTGTATTAGGAGATTGAAAGTTTATCCTTTGCATTATCTGGTCCACATACTTTGCATATCTTTCAACTTCCTGAGGATTCTCACCTAACAAGTTATAATCACTATTAAATATTTTTACCTTGATACCTGAAGTCTTCATTTTGAAATTTTAAATTTTTTACCAGCCATTTTAATTCAATCTTCAAAATCCTGTGACTGATCCTCATATGATTCCAGATGAACATCAATCCTTGAGATTAATTCTTTTAATCTCGATTTAACAAAATCTTTATCTCTGACATTTGTATTATCATTCTCAGAACTTAACAACAAAGTTTTCAGTTCAGAAATTTCCCTGTCTTTAAGAAGTGTATCTGAATTCAACTTGTTAAGCTGTAGTTTTAAATCCGTAATTTTATTGTTAATTTCTTTTATGTTTTCTTTTAATTGGTGATTTTCTTCATTCACGTTCCGGTATTTTTCAATAAGTGCCTTTATCTTACTGGATAAACTCTCATAGGAAACTGCAGTCAGCCCCTCTAATTTGATTATCTCTTCCCTGATGTTTGTTTCGGATTTATTATCCATTTTGTAATTTAATTTGACCTTAAAGTAACTTCTAGTTTGTTTTCTAAATTCCTGATTATTTTACCGATTAACTTGTTAACCTCTTCATCCGTCAAAGTTCTGTCAGCAGCACTCAACTCAAGAGAAAAAGTCATGCTTCTGTTACCATCACCAAGTTTTTTATCACTGAAAATATCAAACAAATCGATGCTTTTAATAGTTGAACCACCAGTTTCAATTATTACCTTTTTCACTTTATCATAACTTGTACCTCTTTTGATAATCAATGCTAAATCTCTTTTTGCAGAAGGATACTTTGATATTTCCTTGTATTTTCTGCCTTCTTTAATGCTATCATATAATTTTTGAGTGTCAAATTCAGCTATGTATACATCATTTTCCATATCAAAGTCACGATCTGTCTTTTTATTCAGTAGCATCAATCTTCCCGCAACTGATTTATTGATTAATACCTCAAAGTAATCAGGGTTACCTTCAGCATTATAATAAATTAATTCGTGATTTTCAATATTCAATTTTGACAGAAAAATTTCCAGTTCTCCTTTGATATCATACAAGTCAAAGCTCTTTTCTTTCACATCGAATGACTTTTTGTCATTTAATCCGCATATGCTAAAGCATAGATGATGTTCCTCTGTAAACTTTTTATTGCCGGTACTGAATACTTTACCAAGTTCAAATAACTTTAAAGATACATCTTTCCCGAGTGCATTTATGTTGTTCGCTATAGTTGTGAGCATACCATAAGTTAAATTCACTCGCATTGAATTCATCAGAATAGAATTAGGATTCTCAATTATAACCGGTTCTGTTCCGAAATTACTTATTTTCTTATCGTCCTGCTGTGAGTAAGAAATTATTTCATTAAAGCCTCTGCCTATAAAGTACTCACGTATATAATTTATGAATTTCTGATATTTGTCCCGATAATCAATGTGTGACGAAACATCAAGATTAAACCTGAAATCACTTTTTATATTTGCATATCCGTAAAGTCTCGCAGTCTCTTCAACCAAATCAATTTCCCTTTGTATGTCTTCTCTTCTAAATTCAGGAATCTTAAAATACATCTTATCTTCTTCTTTTTTAAAGTACTGAATTTCTATCCCGCCCAGCATCCTTATTATTTCATCTTCCGGTATATTTATCCCAACTATCTTTTCTACTCTTGATGCTCTTAAAAAAACAACTAATGGTTCAAATCTTTCAGGATAAACATCCACAATCCCTTTCAGAACTTCTCCGCCTGCAATTGACTGCATCAATGAAGCTGCCCTGTCTGATACATATGTTATATTCTCTATATCAACACCACGCTCAAACCTCTGCGATGCATCAGTCTGAAGTCCAAGCTTTTTTGAATTTTTCCTTATTGCCACAGGATCAAAGTACGCCACTTCAATAAGTACATTCTTTGTATCAGATGATATTTCAGAAAATTCACCTCCCATTATCCCTGCTATTGCAGATGGCTTTTCACCGTCACATATCATTAACGATTTTTCATTCAAAACTCTCTCTTTGGAATCTAATGTAATAAATTTATCACCTTCTTTAGCAGTCTTAACTATAATTTTCTTACCTGATATCTTGTCGTAATCAAATGCATGCAGTGATTGCCCTGTTTCCATCATCACAAAATTCGTGATATCAACAATGTTATTTATCGGTCTTAATCCTACTGCTTTCAAATACTTTTGCAGCCATTCTGGCGATTCTTTTATCGTAACATTTTTTACCACTCTGCCTGTAAACCGTTTACAGAATTCTTTGTTTTCAATCTCTATCTTAATGTAATCCTTGGAAAACTCTTCTGATTCTCTTATTAATGCTTCTGGACATTTAATACTTAATGAATAGGCTCCGGCAATTTCCCTTGCCATTCCTGTTTGCGAGAACAAATCTCCCCTGTTAGGTGTAACACCTATTTCTACAAAGTAATCATTCGCACCTGTATAATCCGCGAATTCAGTACCGGGAACCGAATTATCGTTTAAAACCATTATACCCGAATGATTGTCCGATAAACCTAATTCATCTTCAGCACATATCATTCCTTCTGATAATTCACCTCTTATCTTATTTTTCTTTATTTCAAAACCTCCGTTGGGAATTATCGCACCTATTCTTGCCACACACACTTTTTGCCCTGCTGTTACATTCGGAGCCCCGCAAACGATACTTAATGTCGCGTCACCAACATTTACTTTACATAAAGTCAGTTTATCAGCATTAGGATGTTTCTCTGTTTCTAAAACTTCACCTACTACAAATTTATTGTATTTATCCCTTTCGCTTTCTATAGACTCTATATCCAGACCAATTTCGACCATTCTTTTGAATAGTTCATCATACGATTTATTTTCACCCTCAAAATCTAATCGTAATTCGGGTATCAGCGATTTTATCCAGTTTATACTAATTCTCATAAAAACATAAAAGTTGAATATAAACAATTAAAAAATTACATTAAACAGACAAAGTAATAACCTTAATTTAAATAACAAATATATTAGAAACAAAAAAGCCCGTGTATAACGGGCTTTATCATCATATTTCTTATTTCTTTTAGTTCTGCTTTGTCTCTTCTTTCTTAGGCTCTTTCTTTACAGGACTTTCAGTAGTCTTCTCTTCTCTGTTATACTCTCTTCCTTTTTTCTCCGGTTCTTTCTTCTCTGGGTCATATTTTTTCGGAGGTGTATAAGTATTGTTTCCATCGTTTGTCTTTGGTGGAGTATAAGTTCTCGGTGTATTATTTACTCTTGTTCTTGTCCTTCTGTTTTTATTGCCTTTTCTTTTAGAATTCCTTTTTCCTTTGGAATTCTTCTTTCCCTTGGAATTCTTTTTACCTTTGGTCTTACTGTTTTTCTTGCCCTTGGTCTTGCTGTTTTTCTTGCTTGTCTTCTTACTGGTTTTTCCGCTTTTCTTCTTGTTTGAAGATTTCTTCTTGCCGGAAGATTTCTTCTTCTTGTTGGTACTCTTTTTCTTGTTTGTTTTCTTCTTCTGTTGATTAGAAGTCTGTTCAGTCGTTGTATTCGAATTTTCATTCGTATATGTTGTACCAAACACACCACTAAAAGTAAAAGATAACATAACGGCAATTACCATTAAACGTAATTTTGTCAATTTGACTCCTTTTTTAAATTCTTACAAAATTATTCTTTAAGATTTAAACTTTCAATTCAAATCCTAAATTATTTTACTAAAATACCTCAATTTTTATACCAATTTCGGCCTGTTTTTGTTCCCAATCTGATTTTTTTATATTGGCCTCTCTTTGGCCTTTCCTTGGCCTTTGATTAGCCTCCTTTTAGCCTTAATATTTTGTGATACAGTTTTTGGTATAATTAAAACACTATTTTTGTAAAATAATTCACTTTTATATTAATAATAAGAACTAAAGTCTGCCAAAACACTTTTCCTTTCGTTTTTCTCTGTACACGACAGAAATGATTAGATAAAAAATTAATCTGGCTCCAACAATGTTATGGTTATTAAACCCATTAATAAACAATAACATAAAGAAAGGAACCAGATTATGAAACAAAATACTTATAATAATTTAAACAAGATATTACAAT
>CAIUQV010000628.1 GCA_903901375.1 uncultured Ignavibacteriota bacterium | reverse complement strand
TGAAAAAAGAGCAGACAGGCAAGAACTATTCACTTGAGCTTGAGAAGACGACTGATATACTTGCTTATCTTGGAAAGAATAAAAGGGGATTCAGGCTATACGGTTTTGCACTTGAGACAGATAACGGAATTGAAAATGCAAAGAGCAAGATGAAAAACAAGAAACTCGATTTAGTAGTACTGAACAATCCTAAAGTGAAAGGTGCCGGTTTCGGGACTGATACAAACGTAGCGACACTAATAGATAAAACATCCATAATTGAACTTCCGGTAATGCAGAAGTTTGAACTATCCAACAAAATACTCGACAGGTTTAAGAAATAAACCTAATCTCCGAAAAGCCTTGCGTATCCTCTGTAAGGATGCAGTTCGTTAATAACAAATTCAATCAGATTATTCTGAACCAGCGGGAGCTGTCTGATGATTCCAAGCGCTTCTTCCTTATCCTCTGCTTCGAGAATTAAAATGGCATCGTTGTTTTCAGTGAAATAAATTTCCCTAATCAATCCGAGCTGGTAGAATTCCCAGACCTTTTTTGTTTCTTCCACGAGGAACGGTTTGATATCTTCCGGACTGACTCCGAGAATAACTTTTTCAATTGCGATAATTTTCATTGGCTTTGGTTTAAAAGTTAAACAATAATTTCACCGGTTAAATATGTAACGGCATTACCGCTTATTTCCACTCTGTCGCCTTTTAGTTCGCATTCGAGGTATCCTTTTCTTTCTGACAATTGTATTGCAGTAAGTTTGTTCTTTCCGAGTTTATCTGCCCAGTAAGGAGTGAGCGATGTATGTGCCGAACCCGTAACAGGGTCTTCATTAACGCCAACCTGCGGTCCGAAAAACCTTGAAACAAAATCTACATCGTATCCTTTTGCCGTGACAATCACACCGCGTGCGTCAAGCTTAGCCATTTTAGCAAAGTCAGGTTTTATATTCTCTATTTCTTCCTGCGAATTGTAAACGAGCATATAGTCAGTCTTACCGAGGTAGCATTCGTTTGCGTCAATTCCTATTGATTCGTAAAGCTTATAATGATGTTCGACACTGCGGAAAGTGTCAGCAGGGAAATCGAGAGTAAGTTTATCTTTATTCTTTCTCACTTTCAAGGTTCCGCTTCTGTGGGAATGGAAAATCAGTTCAGACTTATCCCTTTCGTAAAAGCTGAAGAGAATATGAGCAGAGGCAAGGGTTGCATGACCGCAAAGGTCAACTTCCACGGCGGGTGTGAACCACCTGATTTCATATATATCATTCTTCCTGACAAGGAATGCAGTTTCTGAAAGGTTATTTTCCAGAGCAATATTCTGCATAAGGGAATCATCGAGCCAGTTATCGAGTACACAAACTGCGGCAGGATTGCCTCCGAAGAGCTTACCGGTGAAGGCGTCTGCCTGGTAGATTTTGATTTTCATATTACAATTTTTCTGAATTTTAGATATTATTTAAGAAATATGATATGCGAAAGTGCGGTATTATAAATGATTTTTGAGGAAAAAGTATTTTGGACTTTATGTTAAAATATTAATATGATATTTTAAGCATTATTAGTATTTAATCATATTATACATTTCGAATTGAAGAGAAAATTAATTGAAGACAGTATCAATTATCTGAAGTATGTGCAAAAGCGTAAAGGGCTGAGTATATCCACTGATTCACTGAGCGAATACGACCTTGAAGTGCCGGACGGGAATACTGATATTGAAGAATTAAAGGTAAAGATTATGATTGATAATCACGCAACAGAATACAAGGAGAAAATTGTGAGTGATAATATAGTCAGGGAAGCTATTCCTGAAAAACTGCTTAAGGAAGACTGGATGGATGTCCGGAGTATAAGCGGTCTTGAAGTTAAAATTAACAAATGCGAAAAATGCAGTCTTGGAAAGACGAGAAAGAATTTTGTGTACGGAACAGGAAATCCAAATGCTGACGTGATGGTGATTGGCGAGGCACCCGGAGCAGACGAGGACGAACAGGGACTGCCTTTTGTGGGAAGGGCAGGGAAATTACTGACGGATATACTTAAGGCGATTAATTTTTCAAGAGAGGAAATATTCATCTGCAATATTTTAAAATGCAGACCACCGGAGAACAGGAATCCGAATCCGGAAGAGATATTAAAGTGTGAACCTTATTTAATAAAGCAGATAGAATTAATAAAACCAAAGCTGATACTTTGTGTGGGTACTTTTGCCGGTCAGACAATGCTGAGGGTGAAAGAGCCGCTCGGGAAAATGCGCGGGAAGTTTTACAACATTAAATTCGGAAATACGGAAGTGAAGGTGATGGTGACGTACCATCCTGCGGCACTTTTAAGAAATCCCAACTGGAAGAAACCAACTTGGGAAGATGTTCAACTATTCAGAAGCGAATATGATAAAGAAAAAAAGTAACGAAAAGAAAAAGATTAACCGTGTCAACGAGGATACGGCACAGGAATACAGCGTTAAGACTCCGCCAAATGCGCTCGAGCTTGAAGTGAAAGTGCTGGGTGCTATACTGCTGGATAATATGGTATTCTCGGACATTGTTATAATTCTAAAGCCCGAATATTTTTACAGAACAGCTCACGGGATAATACTTGATGCAATGATAAGGATTGACGGCAGGAACGAGGCAATAGACGGGATGACCGTGATAGAAGAGCTTAAGCGTATGGGTAAGCTGGATGTTATCGGCGGTGTAGAATATATTCTTAACATAACCGAAAGCACATCATCTTCTGCTAATGCAAGACAGTATGCGAGGATAATATACGAAAAGTTTGTACTTCGCGATTTGATACATATAGCTTCTGAAATTCTCGGCGGATGTTTCAATCCTGCGGCAGAGCCGTATAAAATACTCGCAGATGCATCGAAGGATATTCTTGATACATCGGAATCTTTTTCGAAGAAAAGAGTGGTATCTGTTGAAGAAGAAATTAATCACGTGTTCGAGCAGCTTGGTTCGAGGCGTGATTCTGACAAAAAGAATCTTCCCGGAGTACCAACGGGTTACATATTACTCGATGATTTGACTCTGGGATTCCAGAAATCGGAACTGATTATCATTGCTGGAAGACCATCGCACGGAAAAACTGCGTTGACGCTGAACGTAGCTAGGAACGCAGCTTTGAAAGGATACAAGATAGCATTCTTCTCGCTTGAAATGACGAAGATGGAAATCATCACAAGGCTTATTTCAATAGAGTCACGCGTTGACGGACAGAAATTAAAAAGCGGAAGAACATCAAACGAAGAATGGTCGAGGGTAGTAAACTCGCTCGATAAACTAAAAGTGAAGCTATACATTGACGATACAAGCGAGATGAACGTGCTTGAACTAAGGGCAAAAGCCCGCAGGCTTAAACACGAGAATGATATTGATATGGTGATAGTCGACTATTTGCAGTTATTGAAAGGCGAGGGTTCATACGAGAGACGCGACCTTGAAGTGGCACACGTATCGAGAAGCCTGAAGGCACTGGCAAAAGAACTGAACATACCCGTTGTTGCAGCGGCACAGCTTAACCGC
>CAIUQV010000627.1 GCA_903901375.1 uncultured Ignavibacteriota bacterium | reverse complement strand
GGTTAATGCAGGAATTAATTGAAATATCTAAAATATTAGCTTCAACAATTCTGTCATTAAAAGGTAAGAAATAAAGTGATTTCTATATTTAAAAGCAGTTTATTACAAATTTCAATTTTTAAATGTAAATTTGAAGTTTTAAATTTAAATTTTTAAATAAATATGAAGGTGATTATACCTGTAGCGGGAGTCGGAACAAGGTTAAGGCCGCATACATTGACACAACCAAAGGTTTTGCTGAATGTAGCAGGACATCCTATGATATACTATATTGTGGATGAACTGATTAAGAAAAAGATTGCAGACAGTATAATATTTATAACAGGGTATAAAGCAGAAGATATTGAGAAATACCTGAATAAGACATTCAAGTATAAGTTTGATTATGTTGAGCAGAAGGAAATGCTTGGACTGGGACATGCTGTGCTTTGTGCGAAGGAAAAGTTTGACCCGATAAAGAATGAGGATGCATTAATTATACTGGGTGATACACTTTTTGATGTAGACTTAAAGGATATTGTAAAAAGTAAATATTCTGCTATAGGAGTGAAGAAAGTAGATGACCCGAAAAGGTTTGGAGTTGTAGAAACAAACAAGAAAGGATTTATAACAAGGTTTGTGGAAAAGCCAGCCTCACCCGATGTCTCCCCTTCCAATGAGGCAATAGTTGGAATTTACCTGATTAAAAATTCCACTTTACTTTTTAATTCAATAGAGCATATAATAAAGAATAAGATTACGACAAAGGGGGAATATCAGATAACCGATGCAATGGAAGTGATGATACATCAGAATGAAAAATTTGTTACTTATCAGGTGGACGGATGGCTTGACTGCGGGAAGCACGAGACAATGCTTGAGACAAATCAGTATTTATTAAATAAGAAAAAGAATAAATACAGCTTTAAAGGCAGCAAGATTAATTATCCAGTGTTTATAGGAAAGGATGTTACACTGGAAAACTGTATAATAGGTCCAAATGCAACGATTAATGACGGATGCTTCATAAAGAATTCAATTATTGAGAATTCAATAGTTGACGTAAATTCACATATAGAGAATTCAATAATAAAGGACTCACTGATTGGGAAGCATTCGAAGGTTATACAAAAACAGAATGTACTGAGTCTAGGGGAACATTCGGAGGTATAACTTTCAGGAATAGGTTCACAGAGAACACAGAGGAGTCACAGAGGTACACAGAGAATTAAAAAACAGACACGAATTAACACAAATTAGCTTGAATTTAAGTGCAAGAGATTTTTCAGGCAAAGAGCAAAAAGATAATTCACCACAGAGAACACAGAGCGCACAGAGAAAAGATTTTATAGAGTTAGTGATAAAGATGAGAAGAAAGATTTGCAACTGATTGAGGAGATTGAGGCTGATTGATTATATTTAGTAGAGATGACCCAAGGGTACCCCCTGCTAAAAGCACGCAGGAATGACAAAGTTGGGAACATTAGTTTAAAAGATAAAGAAGATATTGTTTCAAATCCCGATAAATCGGGACGCAAAAAACGCGCAGTTTGAACTACAACAAAACGGGGCTTTAAGCCCCGTTTTTGTTTTGATAATTTAAATATTAATTGCTTCGCCGTAGGCGACACCAGCAGCCTCCAGGATTGATTCCGAAAGGGTTGGATGTGCGTGTATTGTTT
>CAIUQV010000626.1 GCA_903901375.1 uncultured Ignavibacteriota bacterium | reverse complement strand
TTTGTACACATTTCAGAACGGATTTAACAGGAATGCAGTAATAGCATTAATAGCAGGAGTACTGCCAAATGTACCGGGATTCCTTACGACTATTGAAGTAATGAACACAAGCAGAGTGCCTTTATGGATTTCAGAGATATATCATTATGCATGGTTTGCCGGATTTTTTGTTTCCTTTATTGTATACTACTTACTTGAAAAAAGACGAACTAAATTAATAAATTAAATAATACATATAATGTCAATTCTAATTAAAAACGGAAGAGTAATAACTGCTACAGACGATTACACAGCAGATATATTTATCGAGGGAGAGAAAGTATCTTTAATAGGAAATAATCTGGACGTAAAAGCAGATGAAGTGATTGATGCCAAGGGAAAGCTTGTAATGCCCGGCGGTATAGACCCTCACGTACACCTTGAGATGCCTTTTATGGGTACGTTTTCAACCGACAACTACGAAACAGGAACACTTGCTGCACTTCACGGCGGGACAACTACTGTAATAGATTTTATTATACAAAAACAGGGTGAATCTCTTAAAGCAGCTTATGATGAATGGACTGGAAGAGCAAACGGAAATGCTTACGGCGATTATGCATTTCACATGGCAGTAACTGATTTTAACGAAGATACAAAGAAAGAGATTGGTTACTTTATTAATGAACTGGGGATTTCATCTTTTAAGACATTTATGGCATATAAAGGAGCGCTGATGATTGACGATAAACAGATGATTGGACTGATGCATGAAGTGAAAAAACACGGTGGTATAGTAACGAGTCATGCAACAAACGGAGACATAATTGATTACCTTGTTGCAAAACACAAAGCAGAGGGAAAACTTTCACTTTTATACCATTATCTGTCACAGCCTGAGGAGACAGAATCAGAAGCTACGGGCAGATTCACAGATATGGCATACAATACGGGTGTACCTTCATATATAGTGCATATGTCTTGTGAAGGTTCGCTGAATGCACTCAGGCGTTCGCAACTCAGGCACCAGAAAGTGTATGCAGAAACCTGCGTACAGTATTTATTACTTGATGCTTCATTGTATGAAAAGAACTTTGAAGGTGCAAAGTGGGTAATGAGTCCTCCTTTACGAGAGAAGAAAGACCAGAAAGCTTTGTGGGGCGGGATAAATCAGGGTTCAGTACAGACGATTGCTACCGACCATTGTCCGTTTCACTGGGAACAGAAGCTAAACGGAAAAGATGATTTTTCAAAGATACCAAACGGTGCTCCCGGAATAGAGAACAGGATGGAACTGATGTTCAGCGAGGGAGTGCAAACTGGAAAAATATCTCTGAATAAATACGTTGAGATAACATCGACAAATTCGGCAAAGATATTCGGAATGTTTCCGCGCAAAGGTACGATAAGTATAGGTTCAGATGCAGACATAATTATATTTGACCCAAATGAAGAACATACAATATCGGCAAAGAACCATCATATGAACGTAGATTATTCTGCGTATGAAGGATGGGAAGTGAAAGGAAAATGCAAGCAGACGATACTGAGGGGAAAGCTTGTGATAGATAACGGAAAAGTGAAAGCAGAAAAGGGTTACGGCAAGTTTATAAAGAGAGATAAATTTAAAAACATTTAATAATAATTAAAGAATAAAGTTATGCCAAGAAAAATTAAATCAGGGTTAATACAAATGTCGCTTCCGATGACGGAAGGTGAAGGTACCATTGCTCAAATAAAAGAAGCAATGATACAAAAACATATTCCTTACATAGAAGAAGCAGGCAAAAAAGGTGTACAGATATTATGTCTTCAGGAAATATTCAATACTCCTTATTTCTGTCCGGGACAAGATAAAGCGTGGTATGAATCTGCCGAACCAATGCCAGGGCCTACGGTTGAGAGGATGCAGGAATATGCGAAGAAATACAATATGGTTATAGTAGTTCCAATATTCGAGAAAGAACAGGCTGGGATATTATACAACACGGCAGCAGTGATTGATGCAGACGGAACAGTACTTGGCAAATACAGAAAGAACCATATACCTCATACATCAGGATTCTGGGAAAAGTTTTTCTTTAAGCCAGGTAATCTGGGTTATCCAGTATTTCAGACAAAATACTGCAAAGTAGGAGTGTACATATGTTACGACAGGCATTTTCCTGAAGGTGCAAGGATACTCGGTTTGAACGGAGCAGAATTAGTTTATAACCCATCTGCAACAGTAAGCGGACTTTCACAGTATTTATGGAAGTTAGAGCAGCCTGCACATGCAGCAGCTAACGGATATTTTATGGGATGCATAAACAGAGTTGGTACTGAAAAACCATGGAGCATAGGAAAGTTTTATGGTTCATCGTATTTCGTTGACCCGAGAGGACAAATATTTGCACAGGCTTCTGAAGACAATGATGAATTATTAGTTGCGGAATTTGATTTAGATATGATAGAAGAAGTGAGAGCTACCTGGCAGTTTTTCAGAGACAGAAGACCGGAGACTTACACTAAGATGACGGAGCTCTGATTTAGTTGTCCGTTGTTAATTAATTAGAATAAATTAATGTGTATTAATGTAATCAGATGCAATTGAAATGTAATTAATAGTAAATTGTAAAAAATATTAGAGAAAGTTATAGAATAATACAATATGGCAGAATTTAAGAGACCAACAAACGAGCAAGAATTCGAGAGAAACTTTTCTCCGATTAAAACACTAATGAACAAAACCGAGGCGATACTGGAAAGTTCAAAGTGCCTGTTCTGTTATGATGCTCCATGCACAAAGGCATGTCCGACGCATATAGACATTCCGCTTTTCATAAGACAGATAAACAGCGGTAATATCACCGGAGCTGCTAAAACAATATACGATTCAAATTATATGGGAAATCTGTGCGGGAAAGTTTGTCCGGTTGAAGTGCTTTGCGAAGGTTCATGTGTTTATGTGAATCAGGGAGTTAAAGCTGTAGAGATAGGAAGACTTCAAAACTATGCAACGAATAAAGTGATAGCAGAAAGAAACCATTTATTTACTAAAGGTAAAAAGATAAACAAGAAAGCAGCTATTATAGGCGGAGGGCCTGCGGGTCTTTCCTGCGCGAGTGAACTGTGTGCTGCCGGGATTGAAGTGGATATTTATGAAGGACGGAAAATGGCTGCGGGTCTTGCATTGCACGGAATAGCTCCCTACAAGATTGCGAATGAAGATGTTCTGGAAGAATTAAATTTCCTGCAGGAACAATTCCATTTTAATATTATATACAACAGTTTTATTAAGTCAAAAGCTGATGTTGAAAAACTGGAGAAAGAATACGATGCTGTGTTTCTTGGTATTGGAAATTCAAGCACATCGGCACTTAATATACCGGGTGAGGATAAGAAAGAAGTTTATGGTGCAGTAGAGATAATTGAGGAATTAAGGATGAAGAAGAGTAATCTTGTGTACGGGAATAAAGTAATAGTATTCGGAGGCGGTAACACGGCAATGGATGCGGCTTCTGAATCTGCAAGAATGGGAGCTGAAACAGTGATACTTGCATACAGAAGGTCAAAGGAGAATATGGGAGCTTATGAATTCGAATACGACCTGGCAAAGAGTGCAGGAGTTAAAGCATATTTCAATGTTGCACCTGTTGGAATACTCGGAGACACAAAAGTTTCAGGAGTAAAATTTATTAAGACGGAAATGAAAGACGGCAAACTAAAAACAATTGCAGGAAGTGAATTCATAGAGAAGTGTGATATGGTGATAAAGGCAACAGGACAATCAAGACATTTTGAGTTATTTGAGAATATTAAGAATCTTGAGATAGATGATTTTGGAAGAATTATTGTTGACGATAATTACCGTACGACTAATTCAAAATACTTTGCGGGTGGTGATGCAGTAAATGGCGGGAAGGAAGTGGTTAACTCAGTAGCAGAAGGAAAGAAAGCCGCACAAAGCATTATTTCACAATTAACAAATAATAAAGTTTAATTATATGGGTATAAAGTCATCAAATAAATTAGCGAGTAATTTAGCCGGAATAAAATCTCCAAATCCATTCTGGTTAGCGTCGGCACCACCGACAAATTCGGGATATCAGATTATGAAAGCATTCGATGCCGGATGGGGCGGAGCAGTCTGGAAAACAATGGGAGTGCCGGTTGTGAACACTTCCAGCAGATACGGAGCTGTTTCGTATAAAGGAAACAGAATGTCTGGGTTTAACAACATCGAATTAATTTCCGACAGGACTCTTGCAGATAATCTACGCGAGATTGAAGAAGTGAAAAAATATTTTCCCGACAATGCAGTAGTTGGATCACTGATGGTGCAGTCAAAAGAAGAATGGCATCAGATAATAAAGGATGTAGAGAATGCAGGTGTTGACGGAATAGAACTTAACTTCGGCTGTCCGCACGGAATGTGTGAAAGAGGAATGGGTTCGGCAGTAGGACAGGACCCTGAAGTACTTGAACTTATTACATCCTGGGTAATGGAAGTTGCGAAAGTTCCAGTAATAGTAAAATTATCGCCAAACGTATCGCACATTGAAGACCCTGCATCTGCAGCAAAAAGAGGCGGAGCAAATGCTGTATCGTTGATTAATACCATTCAAAGCATAATAGGTGTTGATATTGATAACTTTGTCCCCTACCCAACGGTTGACGGGAAGAGTACAAACGGCGGTTACTGCGGACCAGCAGTAAAACCGATAGCACTGAACATGGTTAAGAATGTTGCTAAGATTCCTGATTTCAATCTTCCAATATCAGGCATAGGCGGAATAGAGAACTGGAGAGATGCGGTTGAATTTATTCTTATGGGATCGACGAACGTTCAGGTGTGTACTGCAGTGATGCATTACGGATTTGGAATAATCAGAGAAATGGTTGCAGGGCTTGAACAGTATATGAATGACAAAGGATTTAATACAATAGATGAAATGACCGGGCTTGCATTACCTAACGTAAGGAAATGGGAAAACCTGAACCTGAAATATAAAATCATTGCAGACATTGATGACAAGAAATGTATCGGTTGTCAGTTATGCTATATTGCATGTGAAGACGGAGCACATCAGGCGATCAAACTATCCGAGAACAATGAAAGCAGAATTCCTCAGACAATAGAAGAAAATTGTGTAGGATGCAATCTTTGTTCACTCGTATGTCCTGTAGAGAATTGTATTTCTATGGTCAGGAAAGACAGCGGCAATGAAGAACTGACCTGGACGGAAAGAACTGCAAAGGGAGACATTCCGACTACATTCAACGATAAGATGGCGGGCGGCATGGGACACTTTGTACCTGAACCTAAAAAGGCAATTGAATACAGATTGAAATAAAACAGCTAAACAATTTATAATCTTGAACGCAGGTATTGTTTTGGATAATCGATATCTGCGTTTAGTGTTTTAGCTGCATCAAGCGCCCAGTAAGGATTACGTAACATTTCCCTGCCAAGAAGAACTAAATCTGCTTTATTATTATCTAAAATATCTTCACATTGTTCAGGTGAAGTCAAAAGACCGACTGCGCCCGTTTGGATACTTGATTCTCTTTTTATCTGTTCAGCAAACGGTACCTGATATCCAGGAGCAAGAGAAATTTTCTGATGGTTTAAATTACCACCGCTTGAACAATCTATTAAATCAATACCGTTTTCTTTCAGAATCTTTGTTAATGCAACTGAATCATCAATCCCCCATCCGTTTTCAACCCATTCAATGGATGAAATCCGTACGAACAGAGGCGTAACTTCCGGAATTACATCCCTTACAGCTTTTGTAATTTCTACTGCAAGACGGCATCTGTTTTCAAAAGAGCCGCCATAATTATCTTTACGCAAATTTGTGAGCGGTGAAAGAAATTCACTAACAAGGTATCCATGAGCGAAATGAAGTTCAATAATTTTATAACCTGCCAGAATACTCCTACGGGCAGCATTCCGAAAATCATCAATTACTTTACTAATATCCTCCGTTGTCATTTCAAGCGGTTCGGAATAAGCGTCTGAAAATGCCAGTGCAGAAGGAGCATAAGTTTTCCATCCGCCGTTTTCAATCTTTACAGAGCCTTGCTTCTCCCATCCCATTGATGCTGAAGCTTTTCTTCCAGCGTGAGCGAGCTGAATAGCAGGGACACAATTACGGGAAGAAATAAAGTTTGTAATTTTCTTATAAACGTATGTCTGCTCATCATTCCATAAACCTAAATCACCGATGCTAATTCTGCCTTCTGGAGAAACAGAAGTTGCTTCCTGAATAATCATCCCTGCGCCTCCAACAGCACGGGTGCCATAATGTACAGTATGCCATTGAGTGGGAAATCCTTCTATTGCAGAATACTGGCACATAGGCGAAACAGCTATCCTGTTTTTAATTTCTACATCACGAATCTTCAGAGGTGAAAAGAGTTTGCTCATATTTATTTTTTAGATTAGATAAAAATCAGAAATTAATACAATAAATTAAAGTGTATAATTGTTAAACTACATTATAAGGAACTAATAGGTACTGACTATCAGTTTTAGACATAAAACATAATATGAAGACTTACAAATATATTTTATTATTACTAATTATAATAATTACGCAGAGGGGTATGGCACAAATACACACTGAAGCAATTGAGTATAAAGACGGCGATTACGTTCTTGAAGGATACATAGCATACGATGAATCGATTGCGGGAGAACGTCCCGGAATAATAGTTGTTCATGACTGGATGGGTGTCGGTGAATACACAAAGATGAGATGCGAAATGCTTGCAAAACTTGGTTACTTTGCCTTCGCGGCAGATATTTACGGCAAAGGTATAAGACCTGCCAATGGTGAAGAAGCAGGAAAGCTTGCAGGTAAATACAAAGGCGACAGAAAACTTTACAGGAGCAGAGTGAATGCTGCACTGGAAGAAATGAGGAAAAATAATAAGGTTAACAAATCAAATATTGCTGCGATAGGATATTGCTTTGGCGGAACGGGAGTGCTTGAGCTTGGCAGAAGCGGAGCAGATATTAAAGGAATAATAAGTTTTCACGGCGGACTTGACACTCCAACACCTGAAGATGCAAAGAACATAAAAGCAAAAGTATTAATTTGCCATGGAGGAGCTGACCCGTTTGTGCCAGCAGAACAGGTAAAAGCATTTGAAGATGAAATGAAGAATGCAAACATCAGCTATAAAATAATTTCATACGAAGGTGCTGTTCATAGTTTTACGAATCCATTTTCAGGGAACGACGCTTCGAAAGGAGCGGCATACAATGAGAAAGCAGATAAGGATTCATGGGCAGATATGAAAAGATTCTTTTCTGAAATATTTAATTAATAAATACAAATGCCGGTGTTAATGTATGTACGCAAAAAATATAACACATTGCGAAATACAGCAATACCGGCACCAGTTAGATAACTCTTTCCAGATAAATTAGTTAATACGTTCGTATTTTGTAACCTTATTCGGAATAGGTACAACAGTTCTCAGATAATCATATATAGCAGATAAATCTTCATCGGACATATTTGCGAAGAAAGTCCATGGCATAATAGTATTAAACTCACCAGCTTTTACTTCAGAGGGTATAAATTTATCTTTACTAAAAGAACGGAATTTCTGAATAAATATTTCCTTAGTCCAGCTTCCGATTCCGGTTTGGACATCGGGAGTTATATTAGCGGCCCTAATCAGAGTTCCACCCGGAAGTTTATATTCCTGCCCTCCGGCAAGATACTGATTCATTTGGAATTCACCTTTAATCTGAGGTGTATGGCAATCTGAACAGCCAGCAATGCCTGCTAAATATTTACCGTATTCTATAGTATTAGATTTATCGGGCATTGGTTTCAGGTTATTTTTCTCGGGTATTGTCCTCATAATCAGATTAACCGGGAATTTAACATTTCTTTCAGGAATTTTATTTTCAACAGGTTTCAAAGTTTTTAAATAAGCAATAATTGCATAAACATCATTCATATCCATCTTTCCATAATTCGGATAAGGCATTAAAGGAAACAAAGGTTCATTATCTTTATTAACACCTTCTGTAATCGCTCTGAAGATTTCACCGTCTGTCCATCCTTTTAAGCCAGCGGGAGTAATATTTCTTGCATAGAATTTTCCCGGTAGACCCATATCCTCATTAAACTCTTCACCTCCTTTACCAACAGTTCCTTCAACGAGCGGACCTGCGAATTTAGAATAATCACGTGTTGAATGACAATCAGCACAACCACAGACATTACTGAATAAATACTCACCACGTTTTATCTGTTCAGGAGTGGATTCAATTTTTATATCAGGTGCCGCAGCTACTTTAGGCAGTGCTTTAATAATGTATATGTAGCCCGCTGCCGCTCCGACAACAAGCAACAAGACTAAGAATAAAAGGACTTTAAAAAGTTTTTTCATGTTAATCTCCTTTCCGTTTTTAAATCACGGATAATGTTTTCATTTTTATTAAAGAACTATAACAAAAAATACTGTAATATGTTTCAGAAGGGACACAAATTAACCGGGAAATATAAATTATAATACAGGAAGAAATAATTTTACTAATGTTTAATCAAAGAGACTATAAAAAACTTTAATCATAAATACAAATAACTAATTTTTCCACAAAAAACTGCATTTCATTTGCAGAACATTCTTACTATCTTTGTAATGTAGTTATGAAACATCCTGCCCTAACAAGGCTACATATTGATTATAAAACAGACAATTCAATTTCGTTATTTGGAGGAATAAACCCGAAGTTTGAAACAGCATTCTATTCCCCAAAAGCAACTTTATATAATATCAAACTATGAAGAAGAAATTATTAATAAGAGATTTAACACTCCGGGACGGCCAGCAATCATCATTTGCCACACGAATGACTCAGAAACAGATAGACAGAGTATTACCACTTTACAAAGATGCAGACTTTTATGCCGCTGAAGTATGGGGCGGAGCTGTTCCAGATTCAATAATGCGTTATCTTAACGAAGACCCGTGGGACAGACTTGAGAAAATCAAAGCGGGTTTTGGAAACAAAACAAAGCTCACTGCACTTTCGAGAGGAAGAAATCTGTTTGGATATTCGCCTTATCCCGAGGATGTGATAGAAGGTTTTAACAGGCTTGCGATTAAAGGCGGTATTGACATAATGAGAATCTTTGATGCGCTGAACGATCTGGACAATATGAAGACAACTATAGAATACGTAAAAGCAAACGGTGGTATTGCAGACTGTGCGGTTTGTTACACTGTTGATCCTCATTTTACGTTTGCAGACAGGGTCAAAGGAGTATTTTCGGGAGTAAAGATTCCGCCAAAAATTTTCACAGTTGACCATTTCGTTGAGAAATGCAAGAAGCTGGAAAGAATGGGTGCGGACATAATTACGATTAAGGATATGGCCGGGCTGATTCCTCCTGACGTAGCATCACCTTTAATAAAGAGATTAAAGGCAGAAACAAAAGTTCCTATTGATTTACATACACACTGCACACCGGGTTACGGGCTCGCGTGTATACTGGTTTCGATAGTAAACGGAGTAGACATTGTTGATACAGTTATCGGAAATTTTGCGGGCGGACCGGCGGCACCTTCATTTGAGCTGGTTCAGATATTCTGCGATAAACTCGGGATTGAAACCGGAGTAAATCTTGAAAAGGTAGTTGAAATAAACAAACATCTTTTTGACATAAGAAAAGAACTCGATAAATTTGATGAGGCGAAACAATTTCCTTTTGATATCAACATTGCAAACTATTCATTAACGGATGAACAGTCAGATTTATTCGACCGTGCAATAGATGCTGCGAAGAATGACAGGATTGAAGAGACAACGCAATTATGTCAGGAAATTGAAAAGATGTTTAACTATGCAGCACCGGATGAGATTGTGAAAGCGGCACAGATACCGGGCGGTATGTACACGAATATGCTTGCACAGCTTAAGCAATTAAAACTCGACCATCTTCTTGAGAAGGTTTTAAGAACTGTTCCGAGAGTGAGACTTGATTCAGGGCTTCCGCCGCTTGTGACTCCAACGAGTCAGATTGTGGGTGTGCAGGCAGTTTACAGTGTTGTATCTGAAAACAAAGGCGAAGATTTTTATAATAACAAATCAACACAGTTTGTAAACCTTGTGAAAGGTGTTTACGGGAAGACTCCTTATCCAATTAATCCTGATTTCAGGGAAATGATTTGCGGCACAAAAGAAGAAAGTCCGTACGATGTATCAAAGTACAAGAAGCAGGACAATCCTGCTCTATCGGAATATGAAGACGTGCGTCTTGCGAAGGATGAGAAAGAAGAACTGCTGCTTGAACTTTTCCCTGCGGTAGCAGCGGGATTCCTGAAAAACAAGAGAGAGGTTGAGTACAAGAAAGTACTTGCGGAGATACGTGCAAAAGAAGAGATTGAGGAAAGGAAAATTCATGCAGAGGCAGAGATTTATAATTCGCTGACTGATGATGAGAAGAAGACAAAGCTGCTTGAGGGGCTGTATAATAACTGGTGAAGAGCAGGAGCCAGGAGTCAGAAGCCAGAAGTTAGGAGCAAAGAGATAGAAACCAAGAACAAGGAATCAGGAGCTAGAAGCAGAAAGATAGAAGCCAGGAGTCAGAAGCCAGTAGATATTAGATAAATACTAGAAGATTGAAAACAGAAGTCAGAATAAAGAAGACGAACATTTTTAAAATATATTTTAATTTAACGGAGTTATAATGTCAATCAACGATAAAATTAAGGAATTATATGACCTGCGAAATCAAGCCAGGTTAGGAGGCGGTGAAAAAAGGATTAAAGCCCAGCACAGGAAGGGCAAACTCACGGCACGTGAAAGAATTGACCTTTTGCTTGATGACGGCAGTTTTGAAGAATTTGATATGTTTGTTTCACACAGATGTATTGATTTTGGTCTGGAAGAAGAAACATATTTATCAGACGGTGTTGTAACCGGATACGGAACAATTGACGGAAGGCTTGTTTACGTCTTCTCTCAGGACTTCACTGTATTCGGCGGTTCACTTTCGGAAATGTATGCTCAGAAAATTTGCAAGGTGATGGATATGGCAATGAAAGTCGGTGCGCCTGTTGTTGGTATTAACGATTCGGGCGGAGCAAGAATTCAGGAAGGTGTTAAATCGCTCGGCGGTTATGCAGAAATATTTCAGCGCAATGTTTTAGCGTCGGGTGTGATTCCTCAGATTTCGGCAGTATTCGGTCCCTGTGCAGGCGGTGCAGTTTACTCCCCTGCCCTTACTGATTTTATTATAATGTCAAAGCAGACAGGTTATATGTTCATAACAGGTC
>CAIUQV010000625.1 GCA_903901375.1 uncultured Ignavibacteriota bacterium | reverse complement strand
TAAAGGGAAACACATTCGGTTATGAGCACGATAACGTTAAAAACAGGTATAATTATATGGTACAGGCTTATAATGCGACGATAGGAATAACTAATTCGTTTAGAGTTTATTAATAAGTATATTCTGTTTATTTTTAAGAATGAAAACAGTAAAACAAATATTAATAATTATTATAATAAGCGTTCTTTTCGGACTAACGGCTAATGCTATAAATCCCAAAGGGGTTCCGCTGATTCTGGAAAAGAATATTTATGCGTTAGATACCACAAAGCAAAAGAAAGTAAAAGACGGATTTATAAACGACCCTTATGATACCAGCACCAAAAAGGTTAACAGTAATATGCTGGGAAGCGAAACCAAAAAGAACAAACAGGGATTCATTGACCCAGAAAATATCACGCTTGAACTTGCAAAGAACCTGTTTGACAGAAATGCTTTATTTGTCGATGCAAGAAAGAAGGAAGAATTCGATTCTGTTCACGTAAAGAATGCCATTAACATTCCTTACGAAGAATTCAGAGAGAAAAGTTTAAATGACAAAATGGAGGTTATGAAAAAATACAACAAGGAAGGGATTATAGTAGTATACTGTAAAGGCGACAAATGTGAAGTTAGTATTGATATGGCATACGAAATTGCTAAACTCGGTTTCAGCAGTGTAAATATATACAGGGGCGGTATTAAAGAATGGAAAGAGAAAGGATTTCCGACTCAACCATAAATATGATTAAATTTCTTGAAAACAAATATTTACAGATTTTACTGAGATTAATACTTGGTGTGATATTCATTTATGCATCTTTGGGTAAACTATTCAGGCCCGAAGATTTTGCAAAAGCAATACTCAGGTATGAATTTTTGCCGCTATATTTTGTTAATATAGTAGCAATAATAATGCCCTGGGTTGAGTTTTTTACAGGAATTCTATTAATTCTTGGAATTTATAAAAAAGCATCATCAGTACTTGCGTCGATATCTCTGGTAGTATTTCTGATTGCATTAACATCAGCATTTGCCAGGGGGCTTGATATAAGCTGCGGTTGTTTTTCACTTGAAGAAACATCAACAAAAGGCGATATTATATATAGAATTGCAGAAGATATATTAATGCTTATTGGTGCTGTTATTGTATATAAATTCAGTGATAAAAAGAAAACACAGGAAACAGTTTCCACGGAAGCAATAAATTAAATTTTTAAAAGGAGATAAATTATATGAGTAATTTTCTAAATTCAAAAGCAGGAAAAACATCATACTTTGTTGTAGGTATGGCTGTAATTTTCACGATAATGTTCTTTGTTTTTAATAACTCAAAACTTACAGCATCTTTAAAAGCCCCTAAAATTGTTTTTAAAGAAAATTCACATGATTTTGGCAAAGTTCCAAGAGGTCCCGAACTTCAGTATAACTTTAAATTTACGAACAAAGGCAGTTCCACACTGACAATTGAAAGAGTACAAACTTCATGCGGTTGTACAGGTGCAACAGTCGGCGAGCAGAAGGATTACAAGAAGAATGAATCCGGAGAAATAAAAGTTAACTTCAGTACCCAGGGCAGAGAAGGACATCAGGAAAAAACAATAGTTGTATATTCAAACGATCCTGAAAATCCACAGGTTGCTATCACAATATCATGTGATATTGACCCTAATATGGAATATTAAACTGATTTTGAAAGATTGAAAAAAGCCGTCTGATGACGGCTTTTTTATTATCTGTCCGAAAACGTTTTACAATTCTCAACAAGTTTAGCAGAAAGCGTAATAAGCCTTGAATTAACATCGGGTGATAATTTTACTGCACTTGAAAAGTCCTCAATAGCAAGATTAAATTTTTTATAGACATAAAAATTAAACCCCCTACGAAAATACAACAGACAATTAGATGGGTCATTCTGAATTTCATATGAAAGCCGGGAAATATTATTGGAAATATTATCAAGAATTAATACTACAGTCTGAGATCTATATTCCGAAAAAAAATTACTCGGATAATTATTTACTATTCTTTCAACATCGTCATAAAACTTTGATGTATCGTTTAGTTTGGAATATACTGCTGCTCTGATGTAATAGTACAGAGCATTTCCGGTATTCAGATTTATTGCTGAATTTATATCCCTCAGTGCAAAATCATATTTATCCAGATCAACATAAGCATTCATCCTACCCCAGTAACCTTCGGGGTTTAAGGGATCGTGCTGAATTGCCATAGTAAAATCGGTCAAAGCATTCTGAGGAACGTTTGATTTAATGTATACATATCCGCGGCTGATAAGGTATACCGAATAAAAAGGTCTAAGATTTAC
>CAIUQV010000624.1 GCA_903901375.1 uncultured Ignavibacteriota bacterium | reverse complement strand
TTAGTGGACTTCTGGATTCTGACACCACTGCTTAAATAAGAAAGGTAGAGATTACCTAAACTGTCGGATGCAAAAACCGGGTCACCCTGACTTGTAGGGACAGTAGTCTGCGACCAGTTTACTCCGCCGTTAGATGTGTAGTACACATAATTTGCACCAGTAATAATTCTGTTATCAGTTGCAACAAAATTCAAAGGGTTTGTATAGTTAACACAAATGTCAGGCTCTAAAAAACCCACTGAATTAGAGATAATATAATTATCAAAGAAGCCTACAGAAATAATAGAATTATTAGGACTGTCTAAACCATAAGGTTCAATAGTCAGAGCTAAGGGTTTTATTACTCTTAATGTAGGAACATCAGAATTCTGGGCAAATGAATTATTAAACAATATTACTGCTAATAATACTGTTAAGGTTAAAAGAGATTTAAAAAATTTCATTTTTGAAGATTTAAATTTTAATAAAAAAGCTCACCCTATTAAAATAGAATGAGCATTTTCTGAAACTATATATTTTCCAATATTTATTTAATAAGCATTAACTTTTTGGTTGATGTAAAATCACCAGCTTTTAATGTATAATAATAAACACCTGTTGTTAAATTTGAGAAGTCTGCGGTAATTGAATAATTGTTTACAGACTGCTGTTCGTTAACCAATGTCTTTACTTCATTTCCGAGTACATCGTATACTTTAAGAGTAACGAATGATGATTTCGGGATTGAATAATTGATTGTTGTAGAAGGATTGAACGGATTCGGATAATTCTGTTCTAAAACAAAATTACTTGGTGTTGTAGTATTATTTGGGTTAACACCGTTTAAAACGTCAGTATATTTCCATACACCGTCGTTTGTACCGCCTGTAACTGCTGTACCTGTTACTGCCCATCCACAGTTAACACTTGCCATTGAAATACCATAGAAAGATTTTCCAGATGCTAAAGTAGTAGTCTGTTCTGTCCAAGATGTTCCTTTGTTTGTTGATCTGTAGATTTTTCCTGCGGTTGTAGAAGAACCACCAGTACATAACCAACCGTAACTGTAAGGTCCATTAGTTACAGCTTTAATACCATAAGCTACGCCAGTTGGTGTGAATGTTGTTGCTGCCCAAGATGTACCACCGTTTGTTGAGTTAACGTTTGTACCTGAAGCAGAACCAGTGTACATAATACCTGTTCCAATATTGTTGTCAAAGAATGCAACACCGTATGAATTTAAGACTGATGTGGTACCAGCTGTGAAACCACCTCTTAAACTACCTTTATAAATTTTGCTGTTGTTTGTACCGAACCAGATATGACCTGTATCGATAGCAGCATAGGAATTATTCCATCCTGCTTCTGTTCCCGGAGCTGAAGGAGCGGGTCCGAAAGTCCAGTTTGCACCACTATTTGTTGTCCAGTAATAGCACCATACGCCACCAACAGGATCACCAAGGATGAAACCTATCTGAGGTGTAAAGAAATGCACAACGTCAACGAATGCTGTTGCAGGTGCGGGTAATGCTACGAATGTCCATGTTGTTCCACCGTTTGTTGTATGGTAAACACTTCCGTCGCCAGCACCGACCCAGCAATCTAAATCACTTGTTGCAGAACAAGTGTATAAATCTGTTGCTGCAGGTAAATTTCCTACTGCACTTGTCCAAGTGGAACCGTTGGTAGTTTTAATAATAACTGAAGCTGGTCCTACAGCCCAGCACACAGTTGCGCTAACAGCTGAAACACTGTTTAAATCTGTTGTTACAGGAATGGTCTGTTTTGTCCAGGTCTGAGCTAATAAGCCGCCTGCTAAAACCAATACCATAAATACTGATAGTACTACTTTTCTCATTTGATTACTCCTTTTTACGATTCAACAGAACCGTAAAATAATTTGATTAATTAATAATTTAAATATAATATGCAATAATCTAAACAAAGATTATATTATTAGCAATATAAAAACAAATTTTGACTAATTTAAGATGTTCTCTCTTTTATAGTTTCCTATAGCAATTTCGTAAGCAGACATATACCCTAATTTGCAAATCTTCTCAAAAACAGCAGGGTTCAGAGTTTCGGGTTTATCACTCATTAAATGCAGATTTGTATAACTGAAATAAGTCACAAAATACAGACAAGGAATTCCTTTTCTGTGGAAAGGTTCGGCATCAGCACCGCCGCCGTTCCAGGTTCTCATAATCATTGATTTAGTATAAAGAGAATCGATTGAACGTGTAATCTGCCATAAGACCGGAGCACTTTTTCCGTTACCAATCTGAATACTATCTCCGTGACCTACGCAATCGTTGTTAAACATAGCAACTGTTTTTTCCAAAGGCACAAGCGGGTTTTCAGAATAATGTTTTGCTCCGTTCAGACCAGATTCTTCATTAGAGAAAAGTATAAACAACACTGACCGTTTAGGTTTAACACCAGCGTTAACAAAAGTTCTTGCCATTTCGAGAACAGAAGCTGAACCAGAAGCATTGTCGTTAGCACCGGGGAAATAAATCTCTCCCGCTTGTCCGCCAACGTGATCAAGATGTGCGCCGATAATCAGATACTCATTTTTTAAAGAAGCATCAGAGCCTTCGAGTAAACCTGCGACATTCATTGTTTTCCTGTCAGGGTTGTACTTTGCATTAATATCCATCATAATCTTGCTTCCTGAATTAAAACTCAGAGGCTGCGTAGTTTTATCAATTTCAGTCTGAAGTGATTTAACATCCTTTCCTGATTTATACAGAATCTCATCAGCGGTTTTTATATCTGCATGTACCATTGGGAAATTTTCAAGCTGACCGCCTTCACCATCCATAGTACTGCCAATAGGTTTTTGAGGGTTAAGGTCATTTGGTTTAGAGACAAAAATGATACCGAGAGCACCTTTGCTATGTGCGATATTAGCTCTGTATCTTAAGGACTGATTCCAGCCGGCATCGTTG